>NZ_VWVR01000006.1:2235000-2445000 GCF_015712685.1 Exiguobacterium sp. SRB7LM
CCTCAAACTTCACCGAAGCCTCGTGATCGAGTCTCGCCAATTGTTCTGAATCCGTGAACGGCTGATAATCCATCAACTCCACACCGCGTTCCTCAATCTTCAAACTATCTTGATACAAATAATATCCTTTCACAGAAGCGAATAGGACAGCACCGACCAGCGCACCCCAGCCGAGAACTTTTCGAATCTTTTGTTTTGAAAAGGACGAAATATCATAGAGTCCCATACATATGATTAGTAGAACGGCCATGTACCATATCGTCCAAATAATCGGTCGCCCAAGTGTGATGGGGTCTCCCATCGTAAAAAGGGCGACAAAGACAGAAATCACAATCGTGACAAATAAAATAAAGACGGTTCCCACGCTAAATTTCAATAGTTTCATATAACTGATTTTCTCCTCATTGTTCCTATGAAAGGGAAGTTAAGCAATCTCATAAAGCACTGCCTCTACCCCGACTCCTTTCGTCGGTCTCGTGACCGTTCGAACATACCCTTTTTTCACTAAAAAACCAATGATGCTTCCAAGGTCGACACGGAGCTCATTCAAATTCGGATGTTCCATCAATTCTGAGAACGTCCACGCTCCGCCTTTCTCCTGCATCGTCTGAAGTAATAACAACGTCCCCGGCAACACTTTCGATTGAATCAAATGTTCCATGCCAATGACGACAAGGTGGATGCGCTGTTCAAGCGATTCTTGTCCTCCGACCAATTCCTCGTGCAGCTTATAAATTTCGAGGTCAATGGCTCGTACCTGTTCCCACAATACGATTTCCGGATGAATCCCCGCCTCAAGAATCGAGAGGCGTGCCAGATGAGTGAGCGCATGATGAATCTGAGTGAAGGCGTCTTGGAACTCCCCTTCTAAAAATAGATATCGTCCGTCTTCAAACCGACGCAACAACTTTGCGAAAGAGATCGAGAGTTGTAAACGTTGTTCCCGATTCGTTAAATTGCGGTTGCGCTGTCGTAACTCTAAAATGTACTCATTTCGTTCGAACAAGACGATTCCGTCTTCAATCCAGTGAATGGCTCGCCGATTTTCATTCAAGACAATCCACCGATCCATCATCGAGTCACTGACTACGTGCAGGACGATTTTTTCTTGACCGACCTGATAGTGTTTCACCGTCCAAAACGGTTCTGGTTTTGCTTCAATCACAATGAGCAGGCGATCCGATTGATCCGTCAACGGATCACGTGCCCGCTTTTTCTTCACTTCAATAATCCCGAGTGTCGTTTTTAATGCAGCATATTCTGAGTAAATGGTGCGAGTCGCATATTCCATCGTCATCTGGACCCCTTCTCTCTCAATCGCAAGTTGACTATATATGACGATTGTCATTTTCGATACGAACCAATTTCGCCCTCTTTTCAAAAAACTCCTGCCGAAAAAGTGCAGGAACTTCTCACTCGTTTGAAGATGAGCTATGATAGAGACAGACTATTGGAGGGATTCACTCATGAAAAAACGGGGGAACAAAATCAACCGCGCACGTAATATAGCATTACTTCTTATCTTCGGTGGGATCGGGGTCATGTATCTCGGCCTTCTCGCCAAATCCATCACCTGGCTCATGATTATTTTCATGCTTCTCGGATTTGTCATGGTACTTGCGAGCTCTGCCCTTTACTTCATCGTCGGGATGGCCTCGACAAAAGCCATCATCGTGACTTGTCCGAACTGTGAAAAAGAGACGAAGATGCTCGGACGCGTCGACTTATGTATGCATTGCGACGAACCGCTCACAATCGACCGCTCACTTGAAGGTAAAGAGTTCGATGAGAAATACAACAAACGTCAGTCACAACAAACGGACTAACACAAAAACCACATCCGAGCAGTCGGATGTGGTTTTTTAATGTGTTTGCGATTGTTCAGACTGACAAGACGGGCACGTTCCGTACACTTCAAGACGGTGACGATCAACTTTGAATCCAGTCAATTGAGATGCAACCGATTCGATTTCATCTAATACAGGATAGTTAAAGTCGACGACTTTTCCACACGTGTCACAGATGATGTGATAGTGCTTCGATGTCACAAAGTCAAAACGACTCGAGGCGTCCCCATAGTTCATTTCTTGAACGAGGCCTACCTCTTTAAAGACGCGCAAGTTGTTGTATACAGTGGCCACACTCATGTTCGGAAACCGTGCGGCTAGTGCCTTATAAATGTCATCCGCTGTCGGGTGACTGTGCTCCGTGACGAGGTACTCCAAAATGGCCTGGCGCTGAGGCGTCATTCTGACTCCATGTTCCCGGAGCGACTGAACAGCATGGTCAAGCATTTCGCTTCCCACGTCAATCCCTCATTTCTTCTATAAAATTCATGCGAAATAGTTTTGAACATTAACTTATTTCTTACATAGTAATCTTTATAAATAGTGTACTGATTTCTCAACTACTCGTCAAACACTGAGCTTAAGCGGTTGACGGCTATGTTACAATAAGTGCGAATTTGAATAAGGAGGCAATACATATGACTACTTCATCAACTCGTCAGTCATCTGATGCATTGTACCAAGATGCACTCACTCATATCGTCGGAGGTGTCAACAGTCCGTCCCGCTCATTCAAAGCGGTCGGTGGCGGTGCTCCTGTATATATGGAACGCGGCGAAGGCGCCTATTTCTATGATGTAGACGGGAATCGCTACATCGATTATTTGGCAGCGTACGGTCCAATCATTACCGGTCACGCCCATCCCCATATTCATGAAGCGCTCGTCAATGCTTCTTTAAAAGGCTTACTTTACGGGACACCTCATCGTCTCGAAGTCGAGTTTGCGAAGAAACTAAAACAAGCAATCCCTTCGATGGATAAAGTACGATTCACGAACTCGGGGACGGAAGCCGTCATGACGACAGTACGAGTCGCCCGTGCTTACACCGGTCGTGAACTCGTTGTGAAATTCAGCGGTTGTTATCACGGTCATTCGGATCTCATGCTGATTGCGGCAGGTAGTGGTCCAGCGACACTCGGTTCTCCGGACTCTGCAGGTGTAACAAAAGCCACTGCCAAAGAAGTCATCACCGTCCCATTCAACGACGTCGAAGCATATCGCGAGATGATGAAAGAATGGGGAGACCAGGTCGCATGTGTCCTCGTCGAACCGATTGTCGGGAACTTCGGCATCGTCGAACCGAAGCCAGGTTTCCTACAAGCTGTCAATGATATCACACATGAACACGGCGCACTCGTCATCTATGATGAGGTCATCACGGCGTTCCGTTTCACATACGGAAGTGCCCAACAAGTGTATGGCATCGAACCGGATATGACAGCGCTCGGTAAGATTATCGGTGGCGGTCTACCAATCGGTGCTTACGGCGGCAAGGCTGAAATCATGGAGACGGTCGCTCCACTCGGACCTGCATATCAAGCCGGCACGATGGCCGGTAACCCTGCTTCGATGGCGACAGGAATCGCTTGCCTTGAAGTGCTCGAGCAACCTGGTGTCTATGAGAAATTAGACGCACTCGGTGCAAAACTGGAAGCTGGCATCCGCGAGGCGGCAGAAAAGCATGATGTCACGATCACGCTCAACCGCTTGAAAGGGGCACTCACCGTTTACTTCACGGATGAAATCGTCACCGACTATGAAGGTGCGGAAAAGTCAGATGGTGAGAAGTTCGGACGTTTCTTCAAGTTGATGCTGGAGAATGGCGTAAACTTGGCTCCATCGAAATATGAGGCCTGGTTCTTGACGACAGAGCATACGGAACAAGATATCGAAGAGACGATCGAAGCGGTCCACCGCTCGTTTGCTCAATTGTAAGAGAGGGAGATGCGCGAGCATCTCTTTTTTTGTAAAAGGGGACATCTTTAAAAAAAGTGTCTCTTTTTATCATGTACCGTCCCCCATTACAGTAGAACCAAGGAGGTGCTCACCATATGAAATTTAAAGATTTTCCATTAAATGTCCGTTTGCGACTCGTTTGCGGATTTTGTATTCGAATCGTCGGATCAGCCATTTTCCCATTCATGGCACTCTATTTCTCAGAAGAGTTGGGGAAAGTCCCCGCTGGAATCATCATGACCTCATTCGTTATCGTCGGTTACTTGACCGGTCTATTCGGTGGGTACTTTTCCGATCGGTTCAATCGGAAGGTTGTCTTACAAATTGGGCAGGTGATTCAAATCATCTGTTTTCTTGGGATGACCATCGCCATTCACCCATCAAATAACTGGGCACTCGTCGTCGCCATCCTCTACTTCGGACATGCCGTTTCGAACGGATTGAACTATCCGGCACTTGAGGCAATCGTCATCGACTCCATGGAAGAATCGAATCGAAAAGCCATCTACGTGTATGACTACTGGCTCGTCAACTTGGCTATCGCCGGAGGCGTCATGCTCGGCGGCGCCTTCTATCGCGACCATCGTTTCGCCCTCTTCATTGGTATGACGGTCATTCTCACTGTGACCACAATCATTCTTCAACGCTATTTGGTCGACACATACACCGGCAATCGTTCAACACCGGCAAATCCGATTCATGGTGTCATCGAAAACTATAAAATCGCGTTACGCGACCGCCGATGGATCACATTCGTATTTGGAAGTATGCTCGTCTTTTCGACCGAGTTTCATATGGCGAACTATATCGGTGTCCATTTAGCAGAGTCATTCGAAAGTCGTCAAATTCTCGGGATACCTTTTGATGGGGTTCGCATGATGGCGTTTATGCAACTAGAGAATACCTTGCTCGTCGTCGCCATCACGTTTGCGGTCACCGCTTTCGTCAAACGTTTCAAAGAGAAGACCGTGTTTTTCATTGGCTTATCGTTATATATCACAGCATACGCCGCCATTACCTCGATGAACTCCTTTATCGTCCTGGCCACACTCGCAATCATCTTCACAATCGGCGAACTCCTCTACTCTCCGATTCGGCAAGTGAAACAGGTTGACCTCCTCAATCCTGAACGTCGGGCTTCCTACCTCGCGTTCGGCGGGCTCACATTCCATGGAGCCAAGTTGGTTGCTGCGGCAGGAATTGTCGTCGGCGCGTTCATCGGTCCGGTCTTGATGAGCGGTTACATGTTTGTCTTCGGTGCCCTCGGTGCTTACTTGTATTATGTATCGCTCTACAAGATGCAACCTGCTCGCCAACTCGCTGCTTGACGTTTAACATGAAGACAAAACGGTAAAACAGTACGATGAAGGAGGCGAAGTACTTGCCTGCGATTGTTTTATTTGATGGCGATTGCAACTTCTGTGATGCCAGTGTTCAGTTCATCATTCGTCATGATCGACACGCCTCGATTCACTTTGCTTCACTCCAAAGCGAGGTCGGTCAGTCGCTCCGAACACGACACCGGATCCCGGAATCAGTCGACAGCATCGTCTATATTGAGGAAGGGGTTCCTTACTTAAAATCAGACGCTGCGATTCGAATTGCCGAACACCTTGATGGCCGTTGGCGCCTGCTTCGACTCATTCGTTTCATACCTAGACCGATTCGTGATCATGGATATACGTTGTTCGCCAAATATCGGACACGTCTATTTGGAAAGAAGGAAGTGTGCACACTCCCTTCACCAGATGTTCGTAAACGATTTTTAGACCGCTAAAAAAGTCGAGCCCATAGGGACTCGACTTTTTTCATTATTCAACTACAGCTAAATCTTGAATCATATACAGGTCGTAATACGCCCCGCGACGACGCATCAGCTCTTCATGCGTACCCGTCTCCATGATTTGACCGTTATCCACGACGACGATTTGATCGGCGTCCGTAATGGTCGACAAACGGTGGGCAACGATTAACGTCGTCCGCCCTTTCGTCAGACGGGCCAACGAGTCTTGAATCATCGCTTCACTTTCTAAATCAAGCGCACTCGTCGCCTCGTCTAAAATCAAGATTGGTGGATTCTTCAAAAAGACACGTGCAATCGCAAGCCGCTGCTTCTGTCCACCAGACAGTTTGACACCTTTCTCCCCGACCGGTGTCGCATATCCGTCCTGTAGTTTCGAGATGAACTCATGGGCGTTCGCTGCCTTGGCCGCCGCGATGACTTCCTCATCCGTCGCATCCGGTTTCCCCATCCGAATATTCATCGCAACCGATTCGCTGAAGAGGACCGAATCCTGCATGACCATCCCAATCTGGTCGCGGAGTGCACGTAATTTGAAATCACGCACATCGATGCCGTCGATTTTGATGCTTCCATCCGTCACGTCATAGAAACGCGGAATCAAACTGACGAGTGTCGATTTCCCTCCACCGGACATTCCGACAAACGCCACGCGTTCCCCGGAGCGGATTTGAAGGTTCACATCGTTCAACGCTCGTGCCCCGTCCTGTTCATACGAAAAGCTCACATGCTCAAGGTCGATTTTACCTGCTGTCGACAACGGGACGAACCCGTTCGGTTTCTCTTCGATATCATATGTTTCATCCAAAAACTCAAAGACACGGTCCATCGATGCGACCGACTGCGTGAGTGTCGTCGCCGAGTTGACGAGACGACCGAGCGGTGCATAGAGTCGGTCGATGTACGCGATGAACGCGACGAGCGTCCCGAGCGATACCGCTTCTTGAATGACGAGCCACGATGCCGTCGTGAAGATGAGGATTGGCGCGATGTCGGTGATGGTCGATACGACGACATACGTCTTGGCGTTCCAACTCGTATGTTTGAGTGCCGCGTTCAAAAAGCCACCATTTTGTTGTTCAAACGCCTTATTCTCATATGGCTCTAGCGCAAAACTCCGAATGACCGCCATCCCGTTGACGCGCTCTGTCAAATGCCCTTGTAAATCAGCGAGTGCCGCCGACCGTTCACGCGTCAAACGACGCAACCGCCCATAGAAATAGCGGACTGCGATCGCATAAAACGGAAGTGGTAAAATCGCGATCAACGTGAGTTGCGGGTCAATCGTATACATGATCCCGATGGCGATAAGGATGGTGACCATGTCGAGCCAAATATTCATCAGCCCGGTGATGACGAAGTCTTTCGTCTGTTCGACGTCATTGATGATCCGTGAAATGATTTGTCCCGTCTTATTGTTTGAATAATAGCGGAGTGACAACTTTTGGACGTGGTCGAATAACCGGTTCCGCACATCGAACAAGACACGCGTTGCGGCCCACTGCGCCAAATATTGACGCAAGTATTCGATCGGTGGCTTGAGGACCAAGAAGACGAAGAAAACGATGCTGAACAACCAGACGAGCGTCGTGTAGTCCTGCTTCGGCGCATCGTCCGTCAAATAGTTATCGATGACATATTTATAAAGTAACGGTAATCCGAGCGGAATGGAAAACTTCAAAATCCCGACGAAAATGGTAAGGGCAATTTGTTTCTTATACGGACGAACAAACTGCAAATAACGTTTAATACTACCCATAATGCCTCCTGACTTAAGAAAAAAAGCGGAGATGAGGAATCATCTCCGGTAACGTGCTTCGTATTCGCGATACCATTCATCGACGAATGTTGGGTTGAACGGCCCTTTCCGTCCTCGAATCCAGTTGATCAGTTCTTGTACGTTCTGCTTCAAGATTCGATCAATCGCTTTCGGATAATTCATCTCGCGACGATGCCGCTCATATTCATCTTCATCTAAAATCGTGTACGACATATCCGGGAACACCTTGATGTCCAAATCGTAATCGATATATTTGATGGCACGTTCATCCCCATCAAATGTAGTCGGCGAACCTAGATTACAGTAGTAGTAAATCCCGTCTTCGCGAATCATACAGATGACATTGAACCAATACTCAGATGAAAAGTAGCAAATTGCCGGCTCTCGCGTTCTCCATTGCCGACCGTCTGACTCGCTGACCATGATGCGGTCATTGAATCCGATCATATCCGTTTTTGACGACTGAAGGACGAGCGTTTCTTCCCAAACGCGATGCAAAGTTCCGTTGTGCTTGTAGCTCTGTATCTCGATTTTGCTACCTGCTTTGGGAAATAAGCTCATAAGCTCCTCCTTTCCGCTATGATGCTATACAATTCTCATATTTAATTATAGCGACTTTCAGAACCAATGAAAAAGGAAATCTCTTATTTTCATGAATTTAGTGTTTTTTGGAAGGCGCGCGCCCGCTCTTGGAACATCGGACGAAGCACGAAATACTCGACGAGTATGTTCGGAACATAGCTATCGAACGTTACTTCGTCGATCATGACCACCTTGCCATCACGCGACTCGAGCCGATGCACGTGTGTGAACCGCTTGAACGGAAACGGTAACGTCTTTCCTTGATCGCAGAATGCCTGGTTTCCCACCACGGTGATGGCACTGTTCCACGGCAGCTCCACCGGACCGACCCCAATGAACAACTTCACTTCATTCCCTTCGACCGAGGCGCCGTCCCCTACTAAGCGTACTTTAGGAAACTTCGTCAGTTTCGTCAAAAGCGAGGCATCCTGTAACAAATCCCAAAGCGAATCGACCGTCATATCATATGTCGACTCTACATCAAATCGTCTCACGTTCGCCACCTGCCAATCGTTCTAATTTTTGTTGAGCCACAGAAACCGTCTTCACCTCACGCTCCGAAGCGTCTAGCCAGACGACGTCATCCGTCGGAAGCGTATCGACGCGATACAAATCGATATACCAAACGATATGAGAGAAGACATGCTTCACTTGCCCGAGATACGTTCCGTTAAGTTGTTCCCCCGTTCCTCGATCCATAAGCGGATATTGCCACATCCCAGCAAGCAACCCCTTATCCGCTCGTTGTTCGTAGGCGACTTTTCCATCTTTCTCGATGCATAGCGCGTCATACATTTCGATACGTGCTGCTCCCTTCTTCGTTTTGACCGGTAGCTCATCTTGTACATGATGCGCATATGCATAACATGTGTCTTGAACAGGACAGAGTGAGCACATCGGATTCTTCGGCGTACAGACCGTCGCACCTAACTCCATCACGCCTTCGTTAAAATCGGATGCGTGAGCCGGATCCATCAATCGACGAACGACTTGTTCAAAGATTTTGCGCGTCTTCGGCAAGGCGATGTCGTCATAGATCCCGAATTGACGGGACATGACGCGCATGACGTTTCCATCCACAGCCGGTTCCGGTTGATTGTAGGCAATCGACAGTACGGCTCCCGTCGTATACGGTCCGACCCCTTTTAGTTTCTCGAAACGTTCTTTCTCCTCCGGGACGATTCCCTCGTAAACAGAAGCGACTTCTTTGACCGCTTCATGTAAGTTCCGGACGCGAGAGTAGTACCCGAGCCCTTCCCAATACTTTACGACCTCATCCGTGTCAGCAGCTGCGAGATCTTCGAGCGTCGGAAAGCGTTCCATGAACCGGTTGTAATATGGGATGACCGTATCGACTCGTGTCTGTTGCAACATGACCTCACTCACCCACACGCGATAAGGATTTTTCGCATGACGCCAAGGTAAATCACGCTTTTCCCGATTGAACCAGGTGATGAGTTCCTCGTTAAAATGATGAATATTATAATTTGTGAACAATTTATCAAGATTAAGCATTGTGTTTCCCCTCGTTTTAAAAATATTGTATGATAAATAGGAATAGATGACGTAATTCTTTCATTATTGATGGAGGTGCTGACGCACATTGGATACTGCGACACACATTGGTATGGGACTTGGTTTAAGTGCCATCGCGACGCTCAGCCCGGAAGTGTCAGGTGATGCACAACTGTTTTTAGCGATGACAGCCACGGCTCTCGTTGGCTCGCATGCACCCGACTTCGACACCGTCTTTAAGTTAAAAGGAAATAGTACGTATTTACGCCAGCATCGTGGTCGTTCACATGGAATCACCGCGCTTCTCGCTTGGCCAATCATCGTCAGCGCTGTCATCGGGACGGTTCTCGGTGTCAATCCTGCCTCCCTATGGGTCATGGCACAAATCGCCGTGTTGCTTCATGTCACGGTCGACTTATTTAATGCTTACGGGACGCAAGCGCTACAACCTTTTTCGAAAAAATGGATCGGCTGGGGCGTAATCGGGACGTTTGATCCGTACTTGTTCTCCGCTTATTACGGTGCATATGCATTATGGATGATAACGGGTGCGACTGTCCCTATTTTTGCACTGCTCATTGCGCTTGTCATCAGTTACTATGCCATTCAGTTTAAATTACGTAACCGCGCGCTCGCTACCGTGGCGAGACACTTTGCAGGGGCACATGAATTGTTCATCTCTCCAGGAATTGGTTGGGATGACTGGCATGTCGCCGTCCGTTTCCGCGATGGTCTCGGAGCCGTAAAAGTGAAAAAAGGCAAAGTCATCGAATGTGGTCGCTTCCGCGACAAACCGATGCCAGGAGAAGAAGATCTCCATTTCGTAGAGGCTCGGAAAAATGCTGACTTACAGGCGTTCCTCGAGTTTTCTAAAATTCACACGTACACCGTGACACGCCATAACGGGATGATCGAATACCGCTTCACAAACTTGCGTTATTTCTCTAAAAACATGTATCCGTTCGTTGCCGTCGTCATCGTCGACGAGCAGACGAATGACGTGTTGTCATCCTTTACAGGTTGGGTGTTTAGCGAAGACAGTCTTCAGAAAAAATTGGTATACGAACAATAAAAAGTCGCTCACCTGAGCGACTTTTCTTATGCCTCCGATTCAGTGAATTGGAGCTCGAACTCGAATTTGACTTTCTTATCGACGAGAACACCGCCCGCCTCAAGCGCTTGGTTCCACGTTAATCCATAGTCCTCACGGTTGAGCGACCCTTCTCCGGAGAAGGCGTGTTTCGTGTTGCCCCATGGGTCTTTTGCGCTTCCTTCATACTCCACTTCGAACGTCTCTTCCCGAGTCGTTCCTCGAATCGTTAAATCCCCTGTCACTTCGAATTCTCCGCCCCCTTTTGAACGAAAAGAAGTTGAATGAAAGACGAGATGCGGATGTTCCTCGGCATTGAAGAAATCGCCTGAGCGGAGGTGGTTATCCCGATCCGTGTTGTTGGTGTCGATCGATGCTGCCTGAATCGTCACTTTCACACTCGCATTCGCTAAATCGCTCGGCTCACCGTTCGCCTTAATATCAAATTCTTTGAACTCGCCCTTCACCTTGGAAATCATCATGTGCTTGACCGTGAACGTGATCGAACTATGCGCCGGGTCAATTTGATATGTCTTAGCCATCGTGACTCACTCCTTATGGATGAATTAGTGTGTACAGTCTAGTCATTTCCACAAATCTTGAGTTCAAAACGTTTTTACAAAAGATTGACAAATTATTGTCAAAAAATTTTGACTTTTATCACATCATACCGTTACGATGAAAAAAGGGAGTCGTTCGCTTACCTCCAAATGTAAGCGCATACATAACTCCTCTATCTCGTATGAAAAGGGAGGAACGATCATGATTTATGAAGTACCGAACTCAGCAGGAACGAAAGTACAGTTTAAAGACCGTTATGAGAACTACATTAACGGAAAGTGGACCGCACCGGCTGGTGGAGAATACTTTGAAAACACATCTCCTGTAAATGGGAAAGTATTATGTGAAGTCGCCCGCTCAACGAAAGAGGATATTGAACTTGCTTTGGATGCCGCTCATGCAGCCAAAGAGGATTGGGGCAAAACGTCTGTCACGGAACGTTCTGTCATCTTGAATAAAATTGCAGACCGCATGGAAGAGAACCTCGAAATGCTCGCCTATGCGGAAACATGGGAAAATGGGAAGGCAGTTCGGGAAACGCTCAACGCTGACCTTCCGCTCGCCATCGACCATTTCCGTTACTTCGCAGGGGTCATCCGCTCACAAGAAGGCGGCATCAGTGAACTCGACCACGATACGGTCGCTTATCATTTCCATGAGCCACTCGGCGTCGTCGCTCAAATCATTCCATGGAACTTCCCGATTTTGATGGCGGTCTGGAAACTCGCACCGGCACTCGCTGCCGGAAACTGTGTCGTCTTAAAGCCGGCAGAACAAACACCTTCTTCAATCATGGTTCTCATGGAACTCATCGAAGATTTATTACCACCTGGTGTCATCAATATCGTGAACGGTTTCGGTCTCGAAGCAGGAAAACCACTCGCATCGAGTGACCGTGTCGATAAAGTCGCCTTCACCGGTGAGACGACGACAGGTCGCCTCATTATGCAGTACGCTTCTCAAAACATCATCCCTGTCACGCTTGAGCTCGGTGGGAAGTCACCAAACATCTTCTTTGCCGACATCATGGAAGCGGATGATGATTTCTTCGACAAAGCGATCGAAGGTCTCGTCATGTTTGCCTTGAATCAAGGGGAAGTCTGTACATGCCCATCTCGCGCCTTGATTCAAGAGTCGATTTATGACAAGTTCATGGAACGCGTGCTAGAACGCGTCAAAGCAATCAAGCTCGGTAACCCACTCGATGCCGATGTCATGATGGGTGCACAAGCGTCGAACGAACAGATGGAAAAAATCCTGTCTTATCTCCAAATCGGGAAAGAAGAGGGCGCAGAGTGTCTAATCGGTGGAGAGCGCAACATGATGGACGGAGAGCTCGCGGACGGGTATTACATTCAACCGACCATCTTCAAAGGTCATAACAAGATGCGAATCTTCCAAGAAGAGATTTTCGGACCGGTCTTATCCGTGACGACATTCAAAGATGATGCGGAAGCACTCGCCATCGCGAACGATACCCTTTACGGACTCGGGGCAGGCGTGTGGACACGAGACATGAACCGTGCATACCGCTTCGGTCGTGAAATTCAAGCAGGACGTGTCTGGATCAACTGTTACCACTCCTATCCGGCACATGCTGCATTCGGTGGTTACAAAATGTCCGGAATCGGTCGTGAGAACCATAAGATGATGCTCGGTCACTATCAACGTACGAAAAACATGCTCGTCAGCTACAGCGAACAAAAGCTCGGGTTCTTCTAAGATGGTGAGACGAGTCGAGGCCACCCCCGCCGCGCTCGAACTCATCGAACGTCTCAAATCGAAACACGGTCCCCTCCTCTTTCATCAGTCAGGAGGATGTTGTGACGGGAGCTCTCCCATGTGTTTCCCACGTGACGAGTTCATGGTGGGCGACCACGATGTTCTTCTCGGTGAAATCGGCGAGACACCATTTTATATCCATGAGAAACAATATGATTATTGGAAACATACACAACTGATCATCGATGTGGTCGATGGTCGAGGTGGTATGTTCTCGCTTGAAGGTGTCGAAGGGAAACGCTTTTTAGGACGTTCTCGAGTCTTTACAGAAGAAGAGCGTGAGGCGCTGAAGCATGAAACCTAATCAAAAGGACCCATTTCGCTGGGTCCTTTATGATGTAAAAAACGATTATCCTCAATTGTAAAAAATATACATATGAATCATCTTGCTTCTTGTATAGTGGATACAAAGGGAGGGATTCGATGGCTTCACTACTAACAGAATTGTTCGAAGGTATTTTAATTACCTTAATCAGTCTATTCGCACCCATTTTTCTCGTCCTCACACTTATCACCCTCTACAAGGTCAAACGTTATCAAAACAGTCAGTATTCTCAACAAACTCGACATTCTTACTTCAAAGTGGTCCAAGACACCGGTCTATTCGGAGAATACTTATGTGTGGCGGAGATTGAGTCAAAGTTCTTCCAACCGTTAATTCTGACAAACTTGTATCTCCCCCATCCTTCTAAAAAAGATCGAACCACTGAAATCGATGTCATTTTAATCAACCAATCCGGGGTACATGTCATCGAGTCTAAAAACTATAGCGGTTGGATATTCGGTCGGGCACGTGACCAATACTGGACGCAGACACTCCCCCGCCGTAAAAAACACCGCTTCTTCAATCCAATCAAGCAAAATGAATTGCATCTCAAAGCCATCGAGCAAGTGCTTGGAGTGGACCGAACCCATCTCCACTCATGGATTGTGTTCAGCAATCGTTCGACGCTCAAAAAAATTGAATCTACCGAGGTCCCTGTGCTCAATCGCCAAAAATGGATCAAAGAGCTGATCACCTATCAGGACTTTGTATTCGATCTTGATGAGCAAGTCCGACTATACGAAATCTTACGCTCCTTCACACAAGTCGATACGACTGTCACCTTGAAACATATCGAAGACATCAAATCGACAATCAAGCAATAAACGAACATCCCCGTACTCAGATGAGCGCGGGGATGTTTCGTCATTTACTCTGCATTTTAAAGCGTAAATACAACTCGTTATAGTAAGCGTTCATGCGCTTCCCTAGGTTTTCATATACTTCAAGGTCTTGTGTCACTTCACGAGACGGGTAGAACCGTTCATCCGATGTGACTTCTTCATCCAAGAATTCGAGAGCCGCTTCGTTCGGTGTCGAGTATCCGACATAATCCGTGTTACGTGCCGCAATCTCAGCATCTAACATAAAGTCGATGAACTGATGTGCCCCATCCACGTTTTGTGCCGTACTTGGGATGACGAGGTTATCAAACCAGAGATTCGTGCCTTCTTCCGGAATGACATACGTCAGTTCTTCGTTCTCATACATGATTTCTGACGCATCGCCGGACCAGACGACGGCTGCCGCTGCTTCACGGTTCGCCATCAGCATTTTGATTTCGTCTCCGACGATGGCTTTGATGTTCGGCCAAAGCGTCGTTAACTTTTCTTCCGCCTCAATCAACTCACCTTTATTCGTCGTGTTGAGGGAGTACCCAAGCGAGTTCAGGCCGAAGCCCATCACTTCACGTGTCCCATCCGCAAGGAGAATGTCGTTCTCGAGTGGCATTTCCCACAGGTCGTTCCATGAAGTGATCTCACCATCGACTAGTTCAGGATTGTAGACGATCCCGACCGTACCCCAGAAATAAGGAACCGAGTACTTGTTACCCGGGTCGAACGATTTATCGAGGAAGCGCGGATCGATATTATCAAAGTTTTCGAGTTTATCGTAATCGATTGGGAGAAGGAGATTCTCCTCTCTCATCTTACTGATCGCATAATCGGATGGAACGGCGACATCAAAAGCCGTCCCGCCTTGCTCAATTTTCGTGAGCATCGCTTCGTTCGAGTCGAACGTTTGATAAACGACCTTCAACCCGCTCTGCTCTTCGAACTCACCAATCAATTCTTCATCGATATAGTCTCCCCAGTTGTAGACGACCAGTGTGTTGTCGCCGCCGAATCCTTGCGCAGCATTCAGTTGCTGAATCCAAAGAAGGAGACCGAAACTGACGATTAATGGGATCGCCAACATGATGACTAGTTTTTTCATCGTCTAACCTCCTTTGATCCTCGTTGCGCCAACACATAATATCCGATGACAAGGATGAGCGTGAAGACGAATAGAATCGCAGACAACGCATTGATTTCAAGCGAGATGCCTTGACGTGCCCGCGAATAAACTTCTACGGCGAGCGTCGTGAAGCCGTTCCCTGTCACGAAGAATGTAACAGCAAAATCATCTAACGAATAGGTGAGTGCCGTGAAGAAACCGGCAAACACCCCTGGCGTGATATATGGCAGAATGACTTTCGTCAATACGTCCCACGTACTGGCACCTAGGTCACGTGACGCATCAATCAACGTCGGACTCATCTCTTGGAGTTTTGGCAACACCAAGATGACGACAATCGGAACCGAGAAGGCGATGTGCGACAAAAGGACCGAATAAAAGCCTAACTGAATCCCAAGCATCGTGAAGAGAATCAAGAAGGACGCCCCAATGATGACGTCCGGGCTCACGATCAAGACGTTGTTCAATGATAAGAGGGATGTCTTCGTATACTTTTGTTTCGCCGTATAGATGGCGAGTGCCCCCATGACACCGAGCACGGTCGAAATCGTCGCCGAGAGCAGCGCGATGACGATTGTATTCAAGACGATGACGAGAAGTCTCGTGTCCGTGAAGAGCGACTTGTACCATTCGAGGGTGAACCCTTCGAAGTTACTCATCGTTCCGCCACTGTTGAACGAGTAGAAGACCAAATATAGAATTGGCGCATACAAGATGAAGAACACGGCCGCCAAGTATAGATTTGATAATTTGAATCGTTTACGTTTCATCGACGAACCGCTCCTTTCGCACCCCAGTCACGTGTGACGACCATGACAAGAACCATCGCCAAGATGAGGAAAACGGCAATCGTCGAGCCCATCCCCCAGTTTTGTGTGACAAGGAATTGTTGTTCAATCGCTGTACCGAGTGTGATGACCCGGTTCCCGGCGATGAGTCGGGTGATCATGAAGAGCGATAATGCCGGAATAAAGACGATTTGAATCCCTGACTTGACGCCATCAAGCGTCAACGGGAAGATGACACGTCGGAATGTCGTCCAGTTCGATGCACCTAAATCACGGGATGCGTAGACGAGTGATGGCGGTAACTTCTCAATGGCGTTGTAAATCGGCAAAATCATGAACGGGATGAAGATGTATACCGAAACAAAGACAAAACTGAAATCGGTGAATAGAATCTGTTTCGTCCCAATACCGATGGCTTCTAAAAATTGATTCGTAATCCCGTACGTCCCAAAAATTCCAAGGAACGCATACGCCTTTAACAACAAGTTAATCCATGACGGCAGCAAGATGAGTAAGAGCCAAAGCTGTTTATGCTTCGTCTTCGTCAACAAGTATGCCGTCGGATACCCGACGAGTAATGAGAAGAACGTAATGAGAAACGCATACCAGAACGACGAGAGCGTCATCGACAAATACGTCGACGTGAAGAACGTTTGATAGTTTTCTAAACTTAAATTCCCATCGATATCAAAAAAGGAATAATAGACGACGAGGACGAGTGGTGCGATGACGAACAAGGCGATCCAAATCCAATAGGTCGTCAAATATACCGTCTTTGCGGTCTGATTAGTTTGATTCATGAGGGACCTCCTCGTAGGATTCGAGACGACGGTCAAATTCTTCTTCTGTTTCACCTAGTCGCATGACGTGAATCGCTTCTTCGTCAAACGTCAATCCGATTTTTGATCCGACGATTGATTTCTTCGTCGAGTGGACGAGCCATTCGTTTCCTTCTTGGTCATAACAGCAAATCTCGTAGTGGACACCTCGGAACAATTGAGAATCGACGTCGACAACGAGTTTCGCTGCATCGACCGATGTCATCTCTAAGTCTTCCGGACGAATGATGACCTCAACTTTTTCATTGCGGTCAAATCCTTGGTCGACACAGTCAAACGTTTTACCAGCAAACGTGACGACATTGTCTTCCGGCATGACACCCGGCACAATATTGGATTCACCGATAAAGTCTGCAACGAAACGGTTGATCGGTTCATCATAAATATCAGTCGGTGTCCCACTCTGAACAATTTTCCCTTTGTTCATGACGAAAATCTCATCCGACATGGCGAGCGCCTCTTCTTGGTCGTGTGTGACGAAAATAAAGGTAATGCCAAGACGCTGTTGTAACTCACGAAGTTCATATTGCATCTCCGTGCGAAGTTTCAAGTCTAAGGCAGAGAGCGGTTCATCGAGGAGAATGACCTCCGGCTCGTTCACGATCGCACGCGCGATGGCGACACGTTGGCGTTGTCCACCTGACATTTCATCAATCTCACGCGCCCCGTAGCCCTCTAAGTTAACGAACTTTAAAGCTTGCTCCACTTTCGCTTTCACATCTGCTTCTTTCAATTTTTTAATCCGGAGACCGAATGCCACATTCTCAAATACGTTTAAATGAGGAAACAGCGCATAATCTTGGAACACGGTATTCACTTGTCGTTTATTGGCCGGCACATCGTTGATTCGTTTCCCGCTGAAGTGAATATCTCCTTCGGTCGCATCGGTAAATCCGGCGATGAGACGCAAAATCGTCGTCTTCCCACATCCCGATGGACCGAGAAGCGTATAAAACTTCCCACGCTCAATCTCAAAACTAATATCTTCAAGGACGACTGTGTCGTCGTAACGCTTTGACACGTGGTCAAAGCGAATAATTGTCTCTGCATTCATGCTGTTTCCTCCTCTGTTGACTTATAAATATGAATGGGTCGCGACGATGAGACATTCACTCTCTCCATCGTTATCGTTGACGAGTTGATGCGAATCCGAGGCGACATAATAAAGGGTTTCCCCTGTCTTGGCAAAATATGTGTGGTTCCCTAATTTCAAGGCGATTTTGCCGGACAAGACGTATACAAGCGTCTCCGAACGCGAAGGCTCATATTGTTTGAACTCTCCATGTTTGAAAAATGTGACTAGGATTGGCTCCATCTCTTTTTCATTCGATTCCGGGATGAGCCATTCTGTCCGATATTTGCGTTCTTCATCCGTATAGATGGTGCGATCGTCAACGGTGTACACCACTTTTTGATTCAACTCTTCATCAAAAAACTCTTTCGGGGAACTCCCGAGGACATTCAATAAATCGAATAACGTTTCTAGTGAGGGAGAGCTTAAATCCCGCTCGATTTGAGAAATATAGCCTTTACTCAAATCGGTACGTTCCGCCAGCTCCTCTTGGGTCAATCCTTTTTTGATCCGGAGCCGCTTAATGTTTTGACCTACTTCCAACGACTGAACGCCTCCTTCTTGTTTAGTTAAACATGAGTTCAACTAAAGAAAGTTTATCTATACTATACTTTAAAACAAACTATTAGCGACCTTCATTATAACGAATTGTTGAAGAATTGCAATAAAAAAAGTCACGCCCCAAGGACGTGACTCAGTGTAAGTTCCGTTTAGACATCAAATGCTTGAACTTTTCGTTTTTCGTTTGGAACAAATGGAGCTGTGCCCCATATGCATCGATCTGTTGAATGACGTATTGGAAAACCTTTGCCTCTCCCGGATACGGTTCGCCCGCCTTGGCAAGTGTTGTCTCAAAATCTTCCCATAACACTTCGACCCACGTCACCGCTTCTGAATCGTTCAAGACGTCATTTTTCTCTTTTAGAATGACCGCAAGCCGTTCATATTGTTCGTTCCGGTTCATCGCTTCACCTCCGACAATTCTGAGAGCGGGATGGCCCGTTCTGTCATCTCGCCTTCAAACGTCCCCCAGCCCATGACGCCGTTGACGAATTTCAAGCGAAACGGACGGTCATTGTAATTGACGACATATGTTTCACCTGGACGAAACGATGATGGGTCAATCAAATAGCTTTCGGCAATCGCAATCCGTCGAAGGACGACTTCAATTTCGCTGACCATGCCCATCTGTTCAGCCTTTCGTTTCCGTTCATGTAATGCTTGAATCTCTTGCTCTAACTCATATTTCGATAAGTCACTTAACCGCTTTTCCATATCGTTCACCTCGATGTAAGCGTATCAGATTTTACGAAAAAAGAAAAAGACGAGACTGAGCACGTGACTCAGTTCGCCTTGAAGTTGTAAAGTGGCTTGATGATTTGATCGATTTGAACGGCCGGTTCGATATAACGAACAATTTCTTTCATCGACTTATACACAAATGGTGATTCATCGATTGTCGATGGGCGAACTGATGTCGACCAGACACCTTCCATCGAACGTTTGAATTCTTTGAAATCGACGCGTTTTCGCGCGGCCGACCGAGACATGATCCGACCTGCGCCGTGTGGACCTGAGAAGTTCCAGTCTGGATTCCCTTTCCCCGTACAGATGAGCGAACCGTCTCGCATGTTCATCGGAATGATGACTCGCTCGCCTTCTTGAGCGGAGATGGCCCCTTTTCGCAGGATCATCGCATCATGATCGATATAGTTATGGACGGTGTCGAATTGATCGACGATGTTCCAATTCATCGCTTCGACGATTACATCAGTCATCGCACGACGGTTCGCCGCCGCGTATTGTTGAGCGATGCGCACGTCATGCATGTAATCGTCCATATCCGCTCCCTCCACATAAGCCAGGTCTCGAAATGGTTTCCGTGACGCCCGCTCTGTTTCCAGATAAGCCGAGATTTCTTGTTGTCGACCTAAGGCTTTCAAACGCTCAATTTCTTCTTTTACATCATATGTTTCCATCATGTGTTGAATCGCTCGCTCCTGATAGTGATCGGCAATCTGCACCCCAAGATGGCGCGAACCGGAATGAATGACAAGAAACGTACGTCCCGAGTCATCTCGGTTCACTTCAATAAAGTGGTTCCCCGAGCCGAGCGACCCGACCGAGCGCAAGGCTCGGTCGAGTTTATACGGCGCTCGCACCTCTTCTAATGGAAGTTCAGATGCGTATGGATGAACCTTCTCCCGAATGTTCATCCCGCTCGGTACGAGTTCACGAATGAGGTCATCGAGTCGTTGAAAATCAATCCGCTTGGCTTTGATCTCCGTACAAAGCATCCCACACCCTAAATCGACACCGACCAGGTTTGGCACGACTTTGTCTTGAATCGTCATCGTCGTTCCAACGACCGATCCTTTCCCCGCATGCATGTCCGGCATGATCCGAATCGATGCCCCTTGTGTGAACGGTTGGTCGAGCAATGTTTCAATTTGATTCCGCGTCATATCATCGATTCGTTCGTTAAACACTTTGGCGCGGTTATATCTCCCCTTGATTTCCATGTGACCTCCTTAACTGATGGCTTGTTGTTTACTCTGTAATTCATGCATTCGGGCGTAGACACCACCATATTCGATCAGTGACTGATGATTGCCTCGCTCAATGATTCGCCCGTGGTCGAGAACGAGAATCTGGTCCGCTTCCCGAATCGTCGAGAGTCGGTGCGCGATCACAAATGTCGTTCGACCGTACGTGAGTGTCTTGAGTGCGTCCTGAATCAATGCCTCCGTCTCCGAGTCGACGCTTGCCGTCGCTTCGTCGAGGACAAGGATGGCCGGGTCAAAGACGAGGGCGCGTGCGAAACTGATCAACTGTCGTTCTCCACTCGAGAGTGAAGCTCCACGCTCAATCACCGGTTCATCGATGCCTTGCGGTAGCTGCTTCACGAAACGGTCTGCCCCGACGGCTGTGAGTGCTTTCCATACCTGTTCGTCCGTAATCGTCTCATCGCCAAGAGTGACATTCGTGCGAATCGTGCCCGTGAACAGGAACGGGTCTTGTAAGACGATCCCGAGATGGTCTCGTACCGCCTGCGTCGGTAGTTTAGTCACGTCCATGCCATCGATTCGAAGGACTCCGGCCGAGGGGTCATAGAAACGCATGAGCAAGTTCATGATTGAACTCTTCCCGCTTCCGGTATGCCCAACGAGTGCGACCGTCTCACCAGGAGCGGCGTGTAGTTCAATCTGTTGCAACACCGGTTTCCCTGCTTCATAACTGAAGGTCACGTCATCAAAGACGACATCCCCTTTAAAGCGTGGAAGACGTTCTGATGAGACCGGTTCCCCTTTCTCGTCGAGCAGTTGGAACATCCGGTCGGCCGAGACAAGCGCTTGTTGGAGTGGTGACAATTGATTCATGATCTGTGTCACCGGCTCAAAGATCCGCGAAACATAGTCGATATACGCGTACAGAATCCCGAGTGTTAAGACACTTCCCGTACCAAGCGTTTGTGCCCCGACAAACCAGATGAGCAAGGCGAGCGCCATGTTTCGGAAGAAGTTGACGAGGTTGTGGCTCATCAACGCATCCAATTTCAACAGTTTCCGTCTCGTTTGGAAGTTGTCGCTGTTCTTCTCATTGAACTCGTCATAAACGAGATTTTCGCGGACGTATGATTGAATGATTGGCATCGTTTGAATGCTCTCGTTCAACTGCGCGTTCATATCCGCGACGAGTGCACGGACACGGAAGTTATTTTTTGTCGAGAAACGTTGGAACAACTTAATCCAGACGATGACGACCGGGATGATAATGAGCGAGACGAGCCCTAGACGCACGTCTAGGAAGAACATCGCAATGAGTACCCCAATCATCATAACGACACTTTGGAAGACGCGAGCGAGCACTCCTAAATACAGGTCGCGTATCGTCTCAGTGTCATTCGTGACACGACTGACAATCTTCCCGATTGGTGTCTGATCAAAATAACGTACCGGAATCGTTTGAAGATGCTTCATCACGTCAAGACGCATCGTCTTTACGATTTTATGCGCCGATCGTTGTAGGAGCATCTGTTGTCCCCAGTTCAATCCGGCCGCAAATAGTAACAGGACGACGTACAATCCCGATAAGAGAAGGACAGCTCGTAAATCCGTCTGATAGAACTGGAATACGTCGGTCGACGAGAGCGAGACAATATTGTCATATGTCGCTGTTTCGTCTCCTCTTGAAATCGTCAGCACGTCGCCTTCGACTTCACGGACGCCTCCGCTTATAACCGCATCAGGTACGAGATAGTAACCATCGGTCGTTTGTACGATCGAGACCGGCTGAATCACCTCTTGGCCATCTAGTCTCGTTTCTTTCTCATAAGAATCTCCATTAAAGGAAACACTACCGCCTGATTCGACTTGAACCCAGTCACGTTCGATGGCGACGATATGCTCATCGATAATGATTTTGGCGATATACGGCCCGGCAAGTTCTGCACCGACCGCTAAAAAGAGTAATGTCAGTCCGAGGAAGATGGAGCGCTTCACTTGCTTGGCATAACCAACGAGTGAGCGGATCGTTTTCTTCCGGCGGACCGGATCTAATTCATATTGATCGATCATGAGAGATTCCCCCTTTCCCGGATTACTCCGTCTCTCCTTGTCGAATAAATTGTTCATAGTACCAACCGTGTCGTTCCATCAGTTGGTCGTGGGTGCCGCGCTCGGTAACTCGTCCATCTTGAAGGACGAGAATTTGGTCGGCATGTGCCACCGCAGAAAGACGGTGCGCCACGATAAAGGTCGTCTTCGCCTCACGGCTCGTGCGGACCGAATCGATTATGCGCGATTCCGTCTTCGCATCGACCGCTGAGAGCGAATCGTCTAGAAGCAGAATCTCAGGATTTTTCAGTAAAGCACGCGCAATCGATAATCGTTGTTTTTGTCCACCTGACAGCATGACCCCTTGCTCCCCAACGACGGTATCGAGACCGTTCTCCAAGTGTTCGATGTCTGTATCGAACGCCGCGAGGTGAATTGCTCTGTCGAGTGCTTCATCCGAGACATCATCCACTCCGAAACGAATGTTATCACGCACCGTTTTCGAGAATAGGAGGTGCTCTTGTGACACATACCCACTCCAGCCACGGACCGTCTCAAGTTTAATGTCCGAAATCGGCACCCCGTTCACGAGAAGGGAATCGTCAATCGGATACTCCCGGAGCAATTGACGTAACAACGTCGTCTTCCCAGCTCCAGTCGGTCCGACAATCCCAATCGTCTCACCACGCGAGACGTGCAGGACGATGTCTTCTAACGACTCCCGATTCGCGTTTGGATAACGGAATGAGAGCGATTTGAAGGTGATCTTCTCCGGTACATCGATGTGAACCGTTCCGGTTGACGAAACGTCCGGTACCTCATTCATCGTTGTCTCAATCCGTTCCAAGCTCGCCGTTCCTCGTTGGACGACGTTGATGAGTTCCCCGAAGGCATACATCGGCCAAATCAACATCCCTAAATAAATGTTGAAGGAAACGAGTTGACCGAGCGTGATGTCGTTCGTAAAGACGAGATACGTCCCGAACGAGAGTCCGATCAAATAGCTGAGTCCAACGAGTAATTTGATAACCGGCTCAAACAAGACGTCAATTTTAGCGACATGCATGTTTTTCGCCATCACGTCATCCGTGATGTCATCAAATTTTTTCGTATCCGCCTCTTCTTGGACGAAGGAGCGGACGACCCGAAGACCAGAGATGGATTCAACGACTTGGTCGTTCATCACGCCGAACGAATCTTGGGCTGCCGTGAAACGTGTATGAATCTGACTCCCAAGTTTATTCATCGACCAGGCGAGAATCGGCATCGGCAAAAGTGCTGCGAGCGTCAACTTCCAATCGATGAACACGCCCATAATCGTCAAGGCGATGAGCGTCATGTTGAACGAGTCGACTAATGTCATGACCCCAAATCCCGCTGTCCGCTCCACCGCTTTTAAGTCATTCGTCGCAAGTGCCATCAAGTCACCTGTGCGATGTTGTTGATAGAAGCGCGGTGTTTGTTTGAGGAGGTGACCAAAGAAGCGACCTCTCAATTTCTTTTCAAGTAAAAAGGCTGTCCCGAAGAGTCGGGCAATCCACAAGTACGACATCACGTACGATAACACCATAATGCCGAGTAGCGACGATACAATCAGAATCAATCGCTCTGTCGTCAAACTTCCTTCACGAATCGCATCGATCGCCTGACCAATAATCCAAGGCGGCAGCATATCTACAACCCCTGTGATGATCAGTAAAATGATCGCAATCACATACGTTCGTTTCTGTCTTTTAATAAACCAATCCAATTGCTTAATCAGTTTCATGACTGATTTCCCCCTTCCGCCTCACCCATCCAAGCACGCAAAAAAGCGCACTCCACCTGATTGTGCAACCAATCAAATGAAGCGCGCTTGAAGTAGTCTTCAGTCTTTTGCATGGTCAGGGAAAGGACACTACCCCTATCCAGCTGCCAATGTCACGCAGTTAAATACGAGTAGCCATATGATGTTTTGAGTGTGTTTGTGAGTGCAATGTTGTTCATCATTCTGGCTCCTCTCGTTTCATAGTTTTAAAATCTACTAAAACCTTAGCAGACTGTTCTGAAAATTGTCAACATTATTCTGTAAAAAAATTGTAACTTGATTTAGTTTAAGAAAAACATGCCTAAAATGAGACCAATGACCCCCGTCGCCGTCACGTAATAAATCATCGGCATGAGCGTGTAACGGATGATGGTCCCTTCCTTGCCGAGTAATCCAGCAACCGATGCGACCGCTACGACGTTCAACACACAGATCATGTTTCCTGCGTTCGCTCCCGCCATCTGCATCGATAAAGCGAGCGTGTTATCAAGTCCAACCGACTCCGCAACGTTTGTCGTCAAACTCGAGAACATCATATTGGAAAACGTCGCCGACCCTGAAACGAAGGCACCAAGGGCCCCAATCCACGGTGCGACAAGTGGCCACACCCCACCGAACGTGTCAGCAGCTGCCGTCGCAAGTTCGACCGGCATCGAAGCGAGTCCAGCACCGCCATTTTCAGAGTGGATGAATATACGAACCATCGGAACCGACGCCGCTAACGTGATGGCCGTCCCGACGACTCCAAGTGTCGTCGCCTTAAACACCGATGTTACTTGTGACCAACTCATATTGTGTAAGAAGAATGTCGCAATAATCGTCAGAATAAACATGAAACCTGGTGAATAGAACGGTTCCCAAGACGTCGAAACTCCTTCTACCCCGAGAATGTCCGGGAGATTGATTCGGACACTGCGAGAGAGTTCGTTTAAAAATGGTACGGTACGGGTGAGCACTAAGAAAATCGTCAAAATAAGATAAGGTGCCCACGCCTTCCACTGAGGCAATTCTCGCGTGGTTGATTTGAGCGTCACTTTTTCAGCAGATGGTTCTAGTTCATCCACATATCCATCAAACGTCCAGACGCGTTTCGGCATGAGAATGCCTTTACGAGCCATGGCCACGAGAATGACCAGACCGGTTAAACCACCTAGCATGCCACCGAACTCAAATCCGAGGATGAGTGTCCAAATGTACGCAGGTACGCTGTATAACAACGCCGCCACAATCGCAATCGGAAATACCTCAAGTGCGGGTTTTATCGACTTCTCTTTACTGAAGAACCGCGTCAACATCAAAATCAAAATGAACGGGATGAATAGGCCGACCACCATATCGATCAACACCGTCTGCAAGACGACCTCTGTCAAGAAGGCAATCGATTCAGGTTGGTTCACATCTAAAGACAGACCGTTCCCGATCCCGATGAGTGCAGGTGTCCCGACCGCACCAAATGTCACAGCCGACACGTCTGCAGATAGCGCGATGACAACGGCGGCAATCGGTGGAAACCCGAGTGCAATCAAGAGCGGTGCTGCGACCGTTGCAGGCGTCCCGAATCCAGATGCGCCTTCAATAAATGAAACGAATAACCATCCGACAATCAAAACTTGAATACGAGGGTCGGGTGTGATGTTGACGAATCCGGAACGAATTGCGTTCATCCCGCCCCCTTCTTTCATCGTATTCATCATTCCGATTGCCCCGTAGACAATCCATACTGTCGTGACGGCGATGACGAGTCCTTGTAATGTCGCCGCCATAATTCGTGTCGCATCCAATTGCCAGACGAAGAACGCTAAAATCGCCGTCGTCACAAGTGACAAGGGCATGGCTACCGATGCAGGTAAACGCATAATGACCAATAAGATGAGCACGGCCACAATCGGTGTCAGTGCTGTAATCCATTCTAAAATCGTCAATGTAGACCCACCTTTTCGTGTTTTCCCCTACCGTAAACAGATGTCCCATCACGATTCTTCTTCAGCGATTCGATCTAACGTACGTTCAATCACATCATACGGAAATCCTTTGCGCCGAAGCTGCATCTTCATGCGCTGTTTGCGTTCGAACGCGTCGTATCCGCTGAACTTCCGACTCAACTTCTCAGCCTGTTTCAGACATGCCGCAACCTCGACATCTTCGTCCTCTTCTTCCCAAAAAGTTTGAATCGCCTCTGAAATAATATCAAAGGTAAACCCCCTTTGCATCAGGGTTTGTTGAATTCTTTGTTGCACTTCTGTGGCAGAACGACGATTTGTTTCCAGTTGTTTCCTTTTCACGAACTTTCCAGCCTTCTCGACGAGATCTTCGTGTGAGATTGATTCTAATACGGATTCAACAACGTCCGTTGGGATTCGGAGCTGTTCGAGCTCGCGTTTGATTTTGATTGGTCCACTTGGACTTGTGTTGAATTTCGTTTGGACATACGCTTTTGCGAACTCCTCATCATTCAAATAACGCTGCTCGATTAGTCGCGTGATGGCATGTTTGATAGCAGATTCACTTAACTCTTTCTTCACGAGATAGTCCCTTACCTCTGAAATGGCGCGCATTCGATACGATAAATAATTGATGGCCAACTTATAGGCTTTCTGAGCTTCTTCCGCCTCAAGGACGTCTTGCACAAAATCGTCTTCGAGCTCCATCCCTTTTGTGAGCCCGTACTTGATGAATACGTCAACATCGATGGCGAACGCAAACTCCTCTTTCCCCTCCCGTTCGATGAAGACGTTCAGTCGATCTTGGTTCTTCTTTTGGGTCGTGAACTTTGCAATTTTCACAACGACTCCCCTCCATTCCATGTTTCTAACATATCACGTTCAAGAAACGTAGAGGATTTTTGATAAGTTAGAAGAAAGGGTATTCATCTGGATATACTGACTTATACCCATTTTAGAAACAACACATGATATCGGAGGGAATTTCATGAAAATCGCAATCACTGGTGGAACTGGGCTCATCGGTCAACCACTCGTTCGTGCACTCGCCGACGCCGGACATCAAGTCGTCGTGTTGACGCGTCATCCACGTCCCCGCCATCACGGGGTATCGTTTATCGAATGGTTGACACCGAATAGTAAACCAGAAGAGGAACTCGAAGGAACAGATGCGTTCATTCATTTGGCCGGCGCCTCAATCAACGACGGGCGATGGACACACAATCAGAAACAAGCCATCCTTCAAAGTCGAATCGAAGGGACGAAGGAAGTCGTCCGAATTATTCAACAGTTGAAACAAAAGCCACAGGTCGTCATAAGCGGCTCGGCCATCGGTATATACGGTGAAGATCGTTCCATCACGTATTCCGAAGAAACCCCATTGCCGACACGGACTAATTTCCTCGGGAATGTCTGCGTCCTCTGGGAACAAGAAGCAGAACCCATTCGTGATTTAGGTGTTCGCCTTGTGACGATGCGCACCGGAGTCGTCTTATCGAATGATGGCGGTGCCTTCCCATTAATGAAACTCCCCTATCAGTTCGGGGTCGGTGGTAAAATTGGATCAGGAGAGCAATGGGTTCCTTGGATTCATTTAGACGACCTCGTCCGCTTGTTCGTGCACATCATCGAGACTGATTCCATTGAAGGACCCGTCAACGGCACTGCACCTACACCGGTGACGATGAATGAGTTCGGGAAGACGATTGCGAACGTGATGCATCGTCCTCACTGGATTCCGGCACCTGCCCCAATGATGCAACTCGCCCTCGGTGAAAAGAGCGTCATCGTCCTAGAAGGTGCGAAAGTCGTTCCGACGAAGGCACTTCAACATGGCTTCGACTTCCGCTATGAAACATTGGAACCGGCTCTAACACAACTACTACAAGATGTTTAAGGAGAATGAATTGTGAGTCACTTACTAATCCGAAATGCCCATATTTATCCCATCACTGCCCCCCATTTTTACGGAGACCTCCGTGTTCGGGACGGGAAAATCGTCGAAATGTCCGATTTACTTGAACCGACTGACGGGGAGCATGTCATTGAAGCCGAAGGAAACTTTTTATTCCCCGGCTTCATCGATGCTCACACCCACCTCGGATTATATGATGAAGGAACCGGCTCTGTCGGAAACGACGCCAATGAGACGGTCGAAGCGATGACGCCTCATGCACGTGCGATTGACGGGGTATATCCGCTTGACGAAGGATTTCAAGAAGCGCTGATGGCAGGCGTAACCGCCGTTCAGGTCATGCCAGGAAGTATGAACGTCATCGGTGGTGTGACCAGTGTCATCAAAACACACGGTCGCTATATTGACGACATGATCGTCCGTCGTTATGCCGGATTGAAGATGGCACTCGGCGAAAACCCGAAACGGATTCATAGTATGGGAAAAACCGGTGATTTGACGCGGATGGGGATTATGGGGTTGCTTCGTGAAGCGTTCCGTACCGTCGGGTCGACCAAAACGATCGGAACGTTCGGCAGTCAGATGATTCAACTTGCCCTCGACCGAGAGATGCCGATTCGTGTGCATGCCCACCGCGCCGATGACATTTTATCTGTCGTTCGCTTTGCCCAAGAGTTCGATCTCGACTATCGTATCGAACATTGTACAGAAGGTCATCTTGTCGTTGAAAAACTACAAGAACTCGGTGTGAAACATGTCACCGTCGGACCGACGTTTACTCGAAAATCTAAAATTGAGCTCCAGAACAAGACATGGGAGACGTATCGCATTCTCCATGAGCACGGCATGATCGTCTCCATCACGACCGACCATCCGTACACGCCGGTCCAATATTTGAACTTGTGCGCCGGACTTGCGGCACGTGAAGGACTTCCTGTCGATATCGCGTTGCGAGGGATCACCATCAATCCAGCTGAATCACTAGGTGTCGCTGACCGAATCGGATCTCTTGAAGTAGGAAAAGATGCCGATTTGGTGCTTTGGAGTCACTTCCCGCTCGACTACTTATCGAAGCCGATTATGACGATTGTAAACGGTGAAGTCGTGTACAAAACGGACCGTGCTGAAACCCATCATGAGGTCGAGTAATTTTCATTATTTTTCATAAGGGTTTTTACGCATAATTTACTTGCTTTTTTAAAAATACTATATAAAATTATCTTGTAACTTCATAAAGCAGCCAAGGCGGTTCGAACAGCGAAGCCAGAAGTATGCTTTCGTTACGACTATTCTTCAGCGGTCTGAAATAGGAGGAGGAATGTAAAGGTGCTCAAATTTCGTGAGCTCACCGACTGCGCGGAGTTGTTCGAACTGATGCAACACCCAGATGTCTTTCCGTATGTCCGTCAAAAGACGGTCCATTTTGACGAGTTTTTATTTAGCACGAAGCAAGTCATCGAGCTAGAAGAGCAAGGAAATATCATCTCACGTACCATCACGAACGAGTATGGCACCCCGATTGGGACGATTAGCTTGTTCGATGTCGAATCCGGATATGGATTCCTTGGCACGTGGCTTGGCAAGCCGTATCACGGCAAAGGTTATAATCAAGTGGCGAAAGAGGCGTTCTTCTCAGAACTGTTCTTCGATCTTGATATTGAAAGTGTGTTCTTAAAAATCCGTAAATCGAATGAACGATCGATTGCTGCAGCAGAGAAGCTTCCGTACGCGTTTTGCGCGAACGAGATTCGTTCCGAACTGCTTGCGGAGATCAACCAAGGTGACGTGGAGTATGTTTTATATGAAGTATCCAAGTCGAGCTTCCAACTATACTTGCATGCCCTACACGTCCCGGAATACGAAGTGCCATACGAGGCACAACTCGAAGCATGAGCCAATTCTGTCAAAGAATTGGCTTTTTTGTGGCGTTTTTGTGTGGATTTGATGGAGGGAACTTGTCGGAGCCGAATAAATCTGTTCTAATTCGAAGAGATAGGTATGATAGAAGTATGAGGGATTTATCACAACTCCCGTTAACCGTTTTGCAAAGGAGAATGACATATGTCAGAATCAATGTTTCGTATCCTCGTGACCGATGACGAAGAACAAATGCGTGATTTACTTGTATCGAATTTAGAAAAAGAAGGGTATGAGACGGTCACCGCCTCAAACGGCCTAGAAGCAATCGAACGCTTGAAAGAAGAGACGTTCCATCTCGTCTTACTTGACGTGATGATGCCGGAACTCGATGGATTGACGGCTTGCATGCGCATCCGTGAGTTCTCAAACGTCCCCATCATCCTGTTGACGGCACGCTCAGAAGAGCTCGACCGCATTCACGGCCTGAAAATCGGGGCGGACGATTACATCACGAAACCGTTTAGCCCACGCGAGTTACTCGCACGAATCGAAGCGACGCTCCGTCGCACGCACAGTTTCTCAAAAGAACAGGAAGCTACGTTTGATGTCGGAGTCCTCTCAATCGATATTGAAGGACGTGCCGTCAGTGTGAAAGGGAAGACCGTCAACTTGACACGAAAAGAGTTTGATTTGCTCTACCTATTCATCACGAACGACGAAAAAGTATTCTCTCGTGAACAATTACTTGATCAAATTTGGGGGACCGAGTATCATGGGAACCTTCGCACGGTGGATACTCACATTAAGACGCTTCGCCTGAAGCTCGGCGAGGCGGGCGGTTATATTCAGACAGTCTGGGGAATTGGCTATAAATTCGAGGCAAACGGATGAAACGATACACGATCAGGAAGCGGATTTGGATTACCATCTGGACAGCCAGCCTCTTCTCAGCGTTCGTGTTTCTCATCATGACGTTTTATCTGTACGACAAGTTCTATATTCAAACGCAAGAAGAACTGCTCATCAATCGCGGTGAGAAACTTGTCACCATCTATAAGGCCGACGGTTTCTCGGACGCGTTCGCCGATAGTATGACGTACACGAACGAATTGACCGAAACGAAAGTGTTCCTCTCCTCCGTTCGAGAGGACACACTCGGCTCCGGTAAAACCTTTTTAAGGCAGCAGGACCTCGAACGGTTGCAGGACGGATATGCCATCTCGGTGACCCGGAAACATCCGACCGAGGACGTCGACATTTTGATGACCGCATTCCCTCTCATCCGCGACGATGAACTTGACAATGCACTCATTCTGTACATGGAGCTCAGTAAAATCAGTGAACCGTTCCAACCGATTCGGCTCATGATCACATTTTTACTCGTCCTCATGATTGTGAACTTGCTCATTTTTGGCAAACAGATCATCGACACGATCATCCAACCACTCATTCAGATGAAGCGTGCCTCTCAAGTCTATGCGCAAGGTGATTTCTCCCACCGCATTCCGATTGTCTACGATGACGAAATTGGTGAACTAGCAGACACGCTCAACTCGATGGCGGAATCGCTCGGACTCGTTGAAGAACAGCGCAAAGAGTTTCTCGCTAACGTCAGTCACGAACTTCGCACGCCACTTTCTTACATCCGCGGCTATACCGAGATGCTCCAAGATGAGTCATTGGATGAAAAAACGAGGGCGCAATATTACGACATCATCGAGAACGAGACGAACCGGCTTCAGCGCCTTGTCACGGACTTACTCGATCTCGCCCAGCTAGAGCGCGATTCGTACCCGATGACGAAAGAACCGGTCGTTTACTCGCAAGTACTTGAAGACGTCCTCTATCGTCTTGAACCGATTGCCCGTGCGAAAGGCGTGACAATCGAATCGGATTTAGACTTCGACTTGATCATCCTCGGTGACCATGACCGACTCGAACAAGTTATCGGCAATCTTCTCGACAACGCGCTCCGATATACGGATGCTGGCAAGACGATTCATGTGAAAACGTTCGCCGAAACCGAATATGCAATCACGGAAATACGTGACGAAGGTCGAGGCATCCCGAAAGAAGATTTAGACAAATTGACGGAACGCTTCTATCGTGTCAATAAATCACGGACACGAAAAGATGGCGGAACCGGTCTCGGTTTGGCCATTGCGAAGCACATTATCGAGCGACATGAAGGGTCCCTTCATTTCAGCTCTGAAGTCGGACAAGGAACGACTGTCACTGTCGGTCTGCCGCTTCTACCTGACGATGAATTTGATATGTAAAATAGGCAGCCACGATGGCTGCCTATTCATATGTCTTTCCCTTTATATTGTTCGACCGACTCTCGTTCAAGTCGTTCGCGTTCGGCATGCGTCTGTGGAAAACCGTTCGCCTGCCATTCGGCACGGTGACTTGAATCAAGTTGCGTGAGCCCTTGCTCCGCTTCATCTTGATTCGCATCGACGCTTTCCCGTTCATCCATCTTCTGCCACGTATCTTCTTCCTCACGTTGCGAAAGCAGTGCCGCCACTTTTGGTGCAACGAGCGCCGCACCGGCAACACCTAAGACAATCCCCATCAACACTTTCCGATCCATCCTAACCCCTCCTTCACTATGCACTCTTCATTCCACCATTTTATGATCTCAAAACCATTATCGAAAACGTTTACAACATTTCTACGAGTGGAATGGCTAATGGAAGGAGGCGATTGGATGGAAAAGAAACGACCCACTTCGAAACGTCCGTTTGATAATCCGGACGCGGTAGACACGGACAAAGAAAGCATCTTTGACGAGGACGGCATGCAAACCGTCGACCCGATTCCTGTAGAGGAATTGAACGAACGAGTGAAGGATGAAAAGAATAAACGTCACTCCAAAGATGAATCAGTGAGTGAAAAGAAATATAAAGACAAATAAACAAGTTGCGGACGTTTGTCCGCAGCTTGTTATGTTAAATCTTTTGGTGAAAATCCGTAAGGCAACATCTCTTCTTTCGTCATCACTTTCGTATCACCGTTCAAGTTTGCGAGAATCAACGTGAAATCTTCGCCAGCGAATTCAGCGATCACTTGGCGGCACGCACCGCATGGTGAAATCGGGCCTTCCGTGTCACCGACGACGACGACCGTTTCAATCGCGTCACTACCTTCTGACACGGCTTTGAAAATGGCTGTGCGTTCGGCACACATTGATAATCCGTACGAGGCGTTTTCCACGTTACATCCTGTAATTTCGTTTCCTGATGTATCGATGACGACAGCTCCTACTTTAAACTTTGAATACGGTGTATAGGCGCGTTTGCGCGCTTCGATGGCTTTATGGACGAGTTCTTGTACGCGTTCTTGTGAGATCATAGGATGTTCCTCCACTTCTATATTTGAAAAGAAGTCTGACATCTGAACTATATCGTGAAAACGCTTACGTGACAAGCCTTTTCACGGACTCGTCAATATTTTTTCTTTTTCTTTTTCTCGAATACGACGACCGATTCGACATGAGATGTCTGTGGGAACATATCATACGGCTGTACGTAATTCACTTTGTATCCCGCTTTCATCAACTGGTCGGCGTCACGTGCGAGCGTCTGCGGGTTACATGACACGTAAACGATTCGCTTCGTTTTAGAAGAGATGATGGAATTGATCAACTGATGGTCCATCCCTGTGCGTGGCGGATCGACTACGATGACGTCTGGGATCCATCCATCTTTTACCCAACGCGGAATCCAATGCTCGGCACGCCCTTCGACGTATGTGACATGGTTATAGCCATTTTCACGCATATGGTCATTGGCATCTTCGACCGCTTCCGGCACGACTTCCATTCCACGGATTTCTTTCGCATATGGGGCTAACCAAAGTCCGATCGACCCTACTCCTGCATATGCATCGATCACACGTTCTTCACCTGTCAATCCTGCGGCCTCGACTACTTCACGGTACATTTTTTCTGTCTGTGCCGGATTCAACTGGAAGAATGCGCGGGGTGATAAGTGATAATGAACGTCGTCTAATTGTTCATCCATTTTCTCCTGACCGGCGATGTGAACTGTCCGATAACCGAAAATAACACCCGAACGGTTTGCATTGATATTGATATGGAACGACACAACATTCGGCAATTCCATGATGCGGTCGCTCAATTCATCTAAATCAGGGACATCTTCATGTCCGACGACCAAAACGACTTGAACATCGTTCGTGTTATAACCCGAACGGACGACGATTGTACGCGCGTACCCCGTGTCGCGACGTGCATCGTAGACGGGAATATCAAGGTCGTTTAAAATACGGACAATCGCATTGTTGATGTTCGTCGTATCCCGTTGTTGGACCATACAGTGCTCGATCGGCACGAGATGGTTCGAGTTCGGTTTGTAGAGACCCGATACGATCTCACCGCGACGCGTGCCGAGTGGGAATTGTGACTTGTTCCGGTAATACCATGGATCTTCCATTCCGATTGTTGGACGGATATCCGATTTGTCCACGTTTAGTTTCGTCTTTTGACGGAAGGCGTTTCGAACGATTTCTTCCTTATACTCCATCTGCAGACGTGAACTCATGTGTTGGATTTGGCAGCCCCCGCACTCATCGTAAATCGGACAAGGTGCTTTGACGCGGTCTTTCGAGTCGTTATCTCGTTTGACGACACGCGCTTCCGCATAGTTTTTTTCCACACGCGTGATTTCGACTTTGGCTCGTTCTCCCGGCAATAAGTTCGGAATGAAGATGACCATGCGATTAAGTGTCGCAATGCCTTCTCCATTAATGCCAAGTCGTTCGACCGTGACATCTTTAAAATCTCCTGTGATTAATTTCAATCTGATTCATCCTTTCGAGACGATTGTTCTAGGTCTTTGGCGTAACGCACTACTTTAGCGCGCAACGAATCAATGTCGGCTAACAGGCGATGTAAATCTTCAGGTGTCGTATGCTCGTCTAGCGTATTGACCGATAGACAGAGTAATTCCGTTCTCGATTTTAGGACGTTCATCTTTCCGGCAGTATCTGTTCGTGATTTACCCATCTTGTAATCGCTCCTTTGGTTCGTGACAAAGAGTTGCTATTATAGCATACTATTTCGTGTAACTTGATGAAAAGGTGGAATCCACATGCAAAACATCTCCCCAACTTTCGACCCTTGGGAAGCCTATCTCGACCAAGTCGAACACGGTCGACTCGTCTTATCCAATGTCGAAGTCACTACAACGAAGCTGTGTAACATGCGCTGCGAACATTGTGCGGTCGGTTATATGCTAGACCAAACAGAAGAACCAGAAGTTCCGCTCGACCTGTTGATTCAACGACTGGATGAGATCGAGCATTTGCGTGCCTTCTCCATCACAGGCGGTGAACCGATGCTGTCTATGAAATCGGTCCGCAACTATGTCGTTCCATTGTTACGTTATGCGAAAGAACGTGGTGCGCGTACGCAAATCAACTCGAACTTGACGCTACCGTTAACTCGCTATCATCTTATTACCCCTTACTTGGACGTTTTGCACATTTCGCATAACTGGGGTACCGATGCCGATTTCCTTGAAGGCGGATTCGCGATGATGGACCGGAAACCAAGTGAAGAGGCACGATTGAAAATGCTCCAGACGATGAAAGACAACGCACGTGCTCTCACATCTGAAGGAATCATTGTGTCCGCGGAGACGATGATCAACAAACGAACGATTCCGCACTTGAAAGAGATCCATGAAGAAATCGTATCGCTCGGTTGCCAAAGGCATGAGGTGCACCCAATGTATCCCGCAGACTTCGCTAGCGCCCTCGAATCAGCATCGCTCGCTGATACGCGACAAGCCATCCATGACTTACTCGACGTCCGTGACGAGAACGTATGGATGTTGTTCGGGACGTTGCCATTCTATGCATGTTCTGACTTACCTGAAGACCGCGCCCTGTTGAAACGACTTCATGAAACAAAAAACGTGACCGTTCGCAACGACCCAGATGGCCGTTCCCGTCTTAACACGAATATCTTTGACGGACAGATCATCGTGACCGATTTCGGTGATGAACTCGGTTCACTCGGCACCGTCTATGACACATCATTCCAAGAGGCGTATGATACGTGGACGAACAGCCAATTGAACGCTACACTCTCTTGTCACTGCCCTGCCGTGAAGTGTCTCGGCCCGAACGCACTCGTTAAACAAGCCTATTATCCGACGGTCGATTTCCAATCTCGTAAAGCTACATCGTTTTAAATATTTCGATTCGGGAAATGTTCTGTATATTAAATGAATCGAGGTGCGTGTAGATGACTGCGATTTATATCCTCATGATTACCGTGATGGCCATCATTATTTTTGGCGGAGTACTGAGCATCTTATTGACAGCCGCATTCGTTTCAGACAAAGTAGAGCATGATGAAATGTTTAGTCAAGGCAGTTGGGATGATGAATTGCTGCATTTGAATCACTCTCCACAACCGATTGACGACACGAAAAGCTGAGACCCTTCTCGGCTTTTTACTTTGACTTCATGAGGTGAACCTATGCTCCGTTTTCGTTTTATGATTTTACTTTTGATTGTCTTTATTTCCGGTTTGATTCAAGGTGCGCTTATCCCACTCTTATCCACGTTGATTGAACGGGATGGGGCCCCGGCCTGGGTGAACGGACTGAACGCGACGATGCTTTACGTCGGTGTGATCGTCTCTGCGCCTCTCCTGGAGCGATTCGTCCGTAAATATGGATTCCGACCGACCATCGTCCTCGGCATCGTATTGACGGCTGTCGCGACCTTCGCTTTACCGATTTGGCCATCCTTACTCGTTTGGGCGATGATGCGCTTCTTCATCGGATTCGGCGACTCGGCTCTACACTACGGGTCACAAGTATGGGTGACCTCAGCAAGTGAAAAGCGCAGTCTCGGTCGAGCGATGGCGTATTATGGAATGTCTTTCAGTCTCGGTTTTGCCATCGGCCCATTGATCGCACCACTCGTCGACCTATGGTTTTGGTTACCGTTCCTCATTATCGTCTTCTTCTGTCTCGCTTCGTTGATGCTCGTCTTTAAAGTCGAGAACGAGTTTCCGGAGGTCGAAAAAGTGAAGACCGACTCGAAAGGACGAATTCGACTGATTCTTGTCGGTGCGGGATACACGCTTCTCCCTGCCTTTACATATGGGTTTCTCGAAGCGAGCTTAAATGCCAACTTTCCCATTTTTACGTCTCGGAATGGGATGAGTTTGACGGAAACGAGCACACTCATCACGACGTTCATCGTCATGTCGATTGTCGTTCAGCTTCCTCTTGGTCGCCTCGCAGACTTGTACGGTAAGAAGCGGATCTTACAAATCGTGCTGACGTTTGGCACACTCGTATTCACTTTGGCGAATCTTGTTGTCGATTCCTATATCGGTCTACTCTTCCTATTCGCACTTGCCGGCGCCGGGTTAGGATCGACTTATTCACTCGGTTTGGCACATATGACAGAGGTGCTTCCCCGTTCGTTACTGCCGACGGGAAACATGCTTTACAGTATTTCATTCAGCATCGGTTCGATATCAGGTCCTATGATCGGTGCCTTCTGGTTGTCTTTACCGAAAGAGGTCTATTTCTTTATGTATGCCGTCATTCTCGGTATTCTGGCGCTACGACTCTTCACGTCGACCGCTAAACCAATCGACTTATAAACAGAGGCAGATGGTTCCCATGAACCACCTGCCTCTGTTTTATTCCACTACTCGTTCCATTTCATCGTCGTTTAACTGCAAAGCTCGGATGAACACTTCATCTAGCGCAAATGGTTCAGTGTCTAGCGAAGCGAGTACATCGGATTTTAGCGTCACTTCTACGACACGGTCATCGAACTGCCATCTCGTCTGAATATCATCACCTTGTCTTGTGGCGCGGGTCGCCACTGGACCGTGACGTTCTTTTAAACTTTGACTCACGCACTTCATCACGTACTTGACGTACTCATCTTTCGGCTGACGTGAGATGAGAATGTTTCGAACGATTCGATTTCTAGTCATTGTTTCTCCTCCTCCCTTTGAATGATTGCGCACGCAAGTCTTTACAAACGAAGACCGATTTTCGAACTTTAAAATTCAGAATTTTTAATATATTTTGTCATGGGATTTCAATTCCGTCAACTCTGTCTCTAATTCAAATGACATCCGTTTGTTTTTTTTGTACGGCGGCCTTGAAAATACGTAGATAAATAAATGCCGACAATAACGAATCCGAGTCCGACCACCGCATTCCACGGAATCGTTTCACCGAGTAAAATCCCTGACAACATGACACCAAATAAGGGAACTAAGAAGATATAGAGTGAAATCCGACTGACCGGATTGTATTTCATTAATGTATTCCACAATGTAAATCCGATCGCTGACAACATCGCCAAGTAAAACAGGAACGCAATCGTCTGTGCGGTGTACGGCATGGAAACACCATTCGGGTCTAATAGATAGCCGATCAGCAGTAACCCAACTGAACCGATCACCATCGCCCAAGCCGTCATCGGGGCAACATCATACGTCTTCGAGTAGTCCTTCGCTATCAAGTTCCCGAATGCTCCGGATACCATCGCCAAGATGAGTAAAATCTCTCCTAACCCAAAACCAACTTCAGATCCGGTCGCTGGCCAGTTTGCGATGACAATTCCGGAAAAACCAAACGTCAAAGCAAACCCCTTCAATCGATTCAACTTATCGTCTTCATATCGGAAATGAGCGAGAGCCATTTGGAAAAACGAAGTAGAACCAGCAATGATCGATCCCTGGACCCCGGTCGAAATGGAAAGTCCGATATAGAAGAACAAGTATTGTAGAAACGTCAAAAATGAACCGAGATGCGCATACGCTTTAACCTTTTCACGTGTCAATCGAACAGACCGTTTCAATACGGTCTGACTGATGATGAGCAATAGAATCCCTGCGAGTAAAAAACGCTCGCCAGCGAACAATAGTTGTTGCCCATACTCGTTCGATTGAATATCAAGCTTCTCATAACTCAACTTGATGAATGGGAACGCACTCCCCCATAACAACGTATTGAAAATCGCCAATAACGCCACCGTCCAAGGGCGTTCAAATATATTTTGCATGACACAAAAACTCCTTAATCTTTTTATTTGTGAGTCACTGATAAGCGTGTTAAGATAAACCTAGATAATAATCATTATAAATAAAGGATTCAGATTAAACTTCTATAAATTCTTTATTTTAAGCCAATTGAAGATGATAATCATCATCAGTCATTATCATTTAATCGAGATTTATTCTCAATTAGAAAGAAGGGATTATCGATGAACGTCCAATCGGTTACGCACGAAAAAAGCCACGTTTTCAAACGGGCTAGCTGGTACGAACATATTGAATTGATCATGGCGCTCATTAGCGGTGTATTGATTGTACTCGCTTATATCGCCGAAACACAAGGCGGAGCGCCTTGGATTCATGTCACACTTTACTTATCCGCCTTTTTTATCGGAGGATACGCAAAAGCGAAAGAAGGGATTTCGGATACGATTGAGACGAAATCGCTAAATGTAGAGCTTCTCATGATTATCGCCGCCATCGGTGCCGCTTCAATTGGGTACTGGATGGAAGGGGCAATCCTCATCTTCATCTTTGCTTTATCCGGGGCACTCGAGACGTATACGATGAACAAAAATGAACGTGCCCTCGAATCGTTAATGGAATTACAGCCGGAAAAGGCGACTCGTCTAACAGACACTGATGAACTCGAGGTTGTTCATATCGACGACCTTCGTGTCGGAAATCGGATTTATGTCCGTCCTGGTGAACGCATTCCGGTCGATGGAAAAATTGTAAAAGGGAATGCTTCCGTAGAAGAAGCCGCTATCACAGGCGAATCCGTCCCTGTTGATCGTCAAGTCGGTGATGACGTGTTCGGATCGAGCGTCAACTTGAACGGAGTATTGACGATCGAAGTGACAAAACTTGCGACGGAAACACTGTTCCAAAAGATCATTCAAATGGTCCAACAAGCACAAGAAGAGAAATCACCGTCTGCACAGTTCATCGATCGATATGAAGGACGTTATGTTCAAATCGTGCTCTTCTCTGTTGCGGCCATCATCATTCTCGGACCGTTCGTCACGTCGTGGTCTCTTGAAACGAGCATCTATCGCGGCATGATCCTTCTCGTTGTCGCCTCCCCTTGCGCACTCGTCGCCGCCATCACACCGGCCGCGCTGGCTGCCATCGCCTCTTCTGCAAAACACGGGATTCTCTTTAAAGGCGGTGCTCATATCGAGAACATGGGACGTCTAAAAGCAATCGCCTTTGACAAGACCGGGACACTCACAATTGGGAAACCGATTGTGCAAGAAGCGCTCATCTCACCTTCATTAGAAGAAGAGGACGTCAACCGAATTGTCAGTTTGATTGAAGAGCATTCGATGCATCCACTTGCTGAAGCGCTCGTTTCCTACACCGGAAAACATACCGGGGAAATGACACACTTCAAAGACATCACAGGCTCCGGAATTGAAGCAACGATTGACGGGACGACGTATCGGGTAGGAAAACAGAAGTTCGCTGAGCGAAGCGGTGATTTCTTTAAGAATGATGTCGAACGATTGAAAGAGGCCGGTCATACACTCGTCTTCATCAGTGACGAGACACGTACAATCGGTGCTTACGCCTTACGTGACACGCTACGACCCGAGGCAAAGGTAGCAATCAAGCGACTGAACGACTTAGGGATTGCGACCATCATGATTACCGGAGACAACGAGGCAACCGCTCGCGCTATTGCGAACGAAGCTGGATTGACACGCTATATCGCCGAATGCTTGCCTGAAGAGAAGGTTTCGCAAATCAAGATGTTACGAGAGGAATATGGAACAATCGGAATGATCGGCGACGGAATCAATGATGCGCCTGCCCTTGCGACAGCCGACGTCGGGATTGCCATGGGCGAAGGAACGGATGCCGCACTAGAAACGGCAGATGTCGTCTTAATGAAAAACGACCTCGTCCGATTGAGTGACGCCATTCGTCAATCGCGCAAATTAAATCGAATCGTCTTACAGAACGTCGTTTTTGCACTCGGTGTGATTCTTGTCTTGATTGCAACGAACATCTTTGAGTTACTCATCATGCCGTTTGCGGTTGTAGGACATGAAGGCTCAACCATTTTGGTTATTTTGAACGGACTCCGACTCCTCACGTCATCGTGGGAGTGATCCATTCGACAAAATGGAATCGATGATTGAAACAATATGTCGATTTCGTTATAATTGAAACAATGTGTCTACAGACTGAAACAGATCGAAAGATTGACTAAAGGTGGTACAAGATATGAATACGATTGCAGTCATCGGCAAGGTGTTTGTCGATATTAAAGGGACTTCCTTTGCACCGCTCCACAAAGATGCGAAGAATGTCGGCGACATCACTTTTTCCAATGGCGGAACAGGTCGAAACGTTGCTCAAAACTTAGGTGTGCTCGGCAACGATGTCCGCTTCGTCTCGACCGTCACGAACGACCAAATCGGTGTCGGTGTCCTCGAAGAATTACGTTGCTTGAATGTAAACGTCGATGGGGTCGACATGCTTGACGATAATGGTATGGGAATGTGGCTCGCTGTAATGGACAACAACGGCGATCTTCAAACATCTATTTCGAAACAACCAGACGAAGCCCGTATGGAAGAAGCGATTTTACGTCAAATCGATACGGTCTTCGAAGAGAGCGACGCGGTCGCCATCGATTTAGACTTATCAGTCAACGTCTTGAACGAGACGATTGAACTATGCCGTGAAATGGATTTACCGCTTTATGGTGTCTGTGGCCATCTATCCGTCATCGAACGAAACCGTCATTTGCTTCAAGGATTCACAGGATTCATCTGCAGTCGTGAGGAAGCGGAAATTTTGTCCGACATGTCAATCGTCACAGTGGACGATGCCCTTCGCGTCGCGGAAGTACTCGCCATGAAAGGTGCTCCCCTCACAATCGTCACGATGAGTGAGCTTGGCGCTGTATATGTCGACCTTCGTACGAACGAACAAGGTCACGTCCCGACGACAAAAGTGAAAGTCGCCGACTCCACAGGGGCGGGTGATTCATTCTTCTCCGCTGTCATCTCGGAGCTCATGAAACAACATTCGATTGAAGAGGCGCTTCGATTGGGCATGCGCGTCGCAGGAAAAGTCATCGCCTCTCACGAGAACGGATTGACGCAAGAGATGTACACATCATTAGAACAACCTACGCAAGAATGAAAAGAACGCATCGGCGAATCGTCGGTGCGTTTTGTGCAAAATTACAGGAACGAAAGGAACGATCTCAGTGGTTCGAACGAAATTAAGAAGCGCGATTATTTTAATGAATGATCAAGATGAAGTGGCTTTGATCCGTCGCGAGAAAGAAAACGTCCTCTATTACGTTTTTCCAGGTGGCGGAGTCGAATATGGGCATACAACAGAAGAAACAGCCGTACGTGAAGCATTTGAAGAACTCGGTGTTCACGTAGAACTAGAAGGTGTCGCTGCCCATGTTGCGTTTAATAATGAGTTAAATCCTTATTATTGGGCGAAGATGACAGGTGGTGAATTCGGAACCGGGACAGGTGAAGAGTTCCAAGAAGAACAGACTAACGGATCGTATACACCGATGTGGATCAAACGGTCTGCACTCCCTCATCTCCCCGTTCGTCCACCTTCACTTGCTGAAAAACTCGCCTCACATGAAGAACGCTTTTATGATTTGACCTTATCGGAGGAGTAATCAGGTGTACACCCTGCCGAAATCGGGAAACGTTTTTTAACGATTGAGTCAGGAGGGTTTTATAATGGCAATGACAGAAGTGAAGGAAAAAAAGAATTGGCTTTCATTTGGGAAAGAGTTATTTCGACGATTTCAAGAGCATGATGTACAAGACTACGGGGCTACCCTCGCATTCTTTTGGTTTTTATCCATTTTTCCTGGAATCATCTTTATTTTGGCGCTCTTGTCCTTTTTCGATGTCTCACAAGATTCGTTTCAGAATCAATTGAACGATTTGGCACCCGGGTCCGCAGCTTCCGGGTTTTTAACGGGAATTTTCGAAGCAATCGGCGAACCACGAGGCGGTCTTTTGTCGCTCGGTGCGATTTTGGCGATTTGGTCCGCCGCAAAAGGGGTCGACCGTCTCATCACGACCTCCCTTCATGCTTATGGTGAAGACAATGAACGTAACTTTTTTGTGAAAAAAGGATTGGCACTCGGATTGACGATTCTCCTTGGAATCGGGATGCTACTGCTGATTCTTTCGAACGTATTTGGTTCTCAAATCATTTCGTTCGTCACTGAGTATTTACCCGTCAATATCACCGGAGCCGAAGAAATGATGATTAACGTGTTTCGATACGTTCTTACGACGGTTGTCCTCATTTTAACGCTCTCGATTTTTTATAAAGTATCTCCACAACAGCACGTCTTTTGGAAAAGCACTATCCCCGGTGCCATCTTCGGTGTCATCGGTTGGCAAGTCGTCTCATTTGGTTTCAGCCTATACGTTTCAAACTTCGGGAGTTACGACTCGACTTACGGTTCACTCGGAGGAATCATCGTCACGTTGCTCTGGTTACAATTAACCGGGATGATTATTTTAATCGGATCTGAAATCAACGCGACATGGATGCGCTTCTTCAAGACACCGAGTGAACAGGAATACGAACGCGACTTCAAAAAGAACAAAAAGAAAGCGAAACAAAAGCAAGAGGAAGATAACTTTGACGACATCCCGACGAACACGTACGGATAATTCAAAAGGAGCACGTTCAAGCTGAACGCGCTCCTTTCTTATGCTTCAATCGGATCAAGACGTCCCGTCGCCGGGTCAATCACGAATCCGTGTACATTCGTTCCTGGTGGTAACAGTGGATGGTTATTAATCAGGTTAACAGAATGAATGACGTTCTCTTCAACTGAATCAAAGCCATGTAGCCACTGCTCCAAATCCATTCCTGAAGACTTTAGCGTCTTCAACGTTTGCGGGTCGATTCCACGACGCTCCATCTCTTCGATGACGACAGTCGGTTCAATCGCCGCCATCCCACAATCGTAATGTCCGACAACGACAACTTCTTCTGCTCCTAACGCATAGAGTGCGACCAAAATCGATCGCATGGCCGAACCGAATGGATGCGACAAGACCGCACCCGCATTTTTAATGATTTTAGCGTCTCCGTTCTTAAGTCCTAGCGCTTGAGGTAATAGTTCCGTCAAACGTGTATCCATACACGTCAAAATGACGATTTTTTTATCCGGGAATTTATCAGATACGAACTGTTCGTACTGTTTTTCCTCTACGAAACGTTTATTGAATTCAAGCATTTCTTTTACGACTGACACGTTAACGCCTCCTCTTTTTTACAACACAAATCTTGAAACGATGAGTCCGACGACCATCCACGCCCCGAACAGCGTATTGACTTTCGCTGTCATCGCCATGGCAGGCATCAGCGCGGCCGGTTCTGCCTTCTGCCAAAACCGTTGAATCGCCCGGATCATGACCGGCACCGTAAAGAGTGACAGCAAGACCCATGGAGTGACGCCATAAAACATGACGGCGACGATGATGCCGACTAATGCCGCGATAAAGAACGCTGCCAATACATACACCGCACGTCGATGACCGACCAGACACGCAATCGTTTTTCGGCCATTCTCTTTATCGTTATCTAAATCACGGATGTTATTCGCAAGTAAGATTGCCCCTATCAATAAGGCCATCGGGAACGACACGAGTAGCAACTCCGTCGTCACCGTATTGATTTGGATAAAGCCGGAAATCCCGATGATGACATATCCCATGAATAGCCCAGCGACAATTTCACCAAACGGCGTATAGGCAATCGGTAGCGGCCCTCCAGTATATAAGTAGCCGACAAGCATAGACAAGGCGCCGATCCAAAGCAAATGCCAACTTGTGGATGCCGCAATGTAGAGCCCGAGTAGTGCCGCAGTCGTATACATGCCGAGCGCAATCGCTAATACTTGCTGTGGTGTAAATCCATCACGTACGATGGAGCCTCCGATTCCGATGGACCCCTCATGATCAAGACCACGCTTGTAGTCATAATACTCGTTAAATAAGTTCGTCGCGATTTGAATAAGGACAGATGCCACTAACATGGCAAGGAAAAGTCCCCATTTGAGTTCGGTTTGATCGAGGACGATGAACGTCCCGAGCAAGACCGGAATAAAGCTTGCGGTCAGGGTATGCGGGCGAATCATTCGCCAATATGCCCCTTTCGATTTCTGTTTCATTTCGTTCCCTCCCTTCGTTAGTTTACGTCTCGATGAAAAAATCTGTCAACGCCAGCCCATTATCCTAGATTCTTGATCATTTCCCGAGCATTTCATAGGCAGGTGTATTGCGAACTCATGATACACTAAAGATTGAGAATTCTATCGGATTGAGGAGGCTTTTCTTTTATGCCAGATACTCAAACACATATAAAACAGCGAATTGAGCAGGCCCATAAACGGGCTCGAGCTTGGCAACGGCCTGTCCTCGCATCATACACATGGGAAATCTCGGCGTTCGATGCTTTTCAAATCATCCAGAACACCGATACGTCCCATTATTATTTCATGACACCAGACCGGACGCTCGAAATGCTCGGTTGCGGGGACGCACTCGTCTTGAGCGCTTCTGGACCCGAACGATTTCAGCGACTTCAATACGATTGGAGTCTTCACCGACGAGATGTCGATGCGACAATCCACGCGTTCGCCGGTTTTTCATTCGACACGTTTATGCGACCACAAAAAAGTATGTGGGATGCCTTTGGGGAGGCATCACTCGTCGTCCCAAAATTTTTATACCGTCGCTATAAAGACCGACACACGTTGACAGTGGCCACTCTCGTCTCTTCGAAGCAGTCGGTCGAACAGTATTTGATTCAATTGGCAGATCAGTTGGCCCAGTTCAGTTCACTTCGTCCGACGGAAGAAGCGACGCCGTCTTATACAAAAGTGAAAGATGGGGTCGATCACTTCAAGTCCAGTTTCCAACAGGCCAAACAGTTGATTGAAGAAGAACGAGTTGAAAAAATCGTGATTGCCCGCGAAGAAATTTATCAGCGTTCCGATGATCCGTTCCCCTTCTCAAAAAGTTTGAAGCATTTAGCAGATCATCAAGAATCTAGTTACATCTATTTGTATCAACCAAAGCGTGACACTGGTTTCTTTGGGGCGACTCCTGAACGATTGATTCAAAAAGAAGGCATGCAACTGAACACGGCTGCCATCGCCGGGACAATCAAGCGTCCGAAAACCGAGATCGAGGCAGAAATTGCGAAAGAGAAACTCCTAAACGATTCAAAAAATCGTGAGGAGCATCAAATTGTCGTGAAAGACATCAAGCAGGCGTTGACACCCTATACTGCACCGATTCAAACACGAGATACTCCGCAAATTTTGGCAAATCGCTCGGTGTTCCATCTACACACCCCAATTCAAGCGACACTCGAAACAAATGCTTCCTTGCTGTCACTTGCCGAATCGCTACATCCAACGCCAGCACTCGGCGGCTCTCCGAAGCGGACATCGGTCCGATTGCTTCGTGAAATCGAGCGATTCGACCGCGGGTGGTACGGTTCTCCGTTTGGTTGGGTAGACAATGAAGGCGACGGCGAGTTTGTCGTGGCAATCCGCTCTGCACTCGTTCAACACCAATTCGTCGCACTGTATGCTGGATGTGGGATTGTGAAAGACTCTGCACTCGAGCAAGAGCTCGAAGAAACAGAAATAAAAATGAGTCCAATCAAACAAGCTTTGCAGTTTGATTTACACAATCAAGGAGGCACCCTAGATGAATAAGGTTTTGACCGATTGGGTCGCATCCATGGTAAATCGGCTTGTTGCGTCCGGTGTAAAAGACGTGGTCATCAGCCCAGGATCCCGCTCGACTCCGCTCGCTGTAGCGGCATATCTTCATCCTCAGATTCGTCATCACATCATCGTCGATGAACGATCTGCCGGATTTTTTGCTCTTGGACTGACCCGTGCGTCAGAAACAATTCGCCCGGTCGCATTGATTTGCACAAGTGGAACGGCGGCAACAAACTACTATTCGGCTGTGACAGAAGCGTTCATATCGCAGTTGCCACTCGTCGTACTGACAACCGACCGTCCCCATGAACTGCGCAATGTCGGGGCTCCACAAGCAATCAATCAAGTCCGCCTCTACGGTGAACAAGTGAAGACGAGCGTTGATTTGCCTGTTCCAGAGGAGACAACGTTATCGTTTATGAAACAAACGATTACCCGCTTCACGAATCTGTCAATGCAAGCACCGATGGGACCCGTTCATTTGAATGTACCGTTTCGAGAGCCTCTGCTTCCTGACCTCGAGTCATTGAAACAGATGTTAAAAGCTGACCCTGTCTTGCCAGAACGACAGCGTATTCGGCCGACACAAGCAGACAAAAACATTTTCTCGGAATGCACGAGTCAAAAACGACTCGCCTTCGTCGTCGGACCTTACACCCCGACATCTTGGCAGAAATCCATCGTTGAATTCGCTTCCGAACGACAGATCCCGATTTTTGCCGATCCTCTTAGTGGCATGCGACGTTTCGACGGCGTCTTGACCAACTATGACACGTGGCTCGCGAGTGAGCATCGGACTGATTGGCTGCCTGAGGTGTTCGTCCGTTTCGGGGCTGCACCTGTTTCGAAACGATTCAATCAATGGATGGCCATGGCGGACCAACTCGTCATCGATGAACCGGGATCTTATCGCGACCCAAGTAGCCGAGCCATCATCTGTTACGGCGACGCACTCGATTTTCTACCGCTCATCGCATCCGTAAACGAACCTCGGTACCTTGAACGTTTACGCTTTTTTGAAGAGGTTGCCGAGTCTGCAAAATCGTCACTTCAAGGTGAAGCGGAATTGACGAAACGATTGCTCGATACATCGATTGAGCGTCTATTCGTCAGTAATAGCATGCCGATTCGAGATATAGATACATCACTGTCTGCCGGCACGAATATACACGTTCTCGCCAATCGAGGCGCAAACGGAATTGATGGTGTGTTATCCACTGCACTCGGAAGCAGTTATGATACGTCTCACGGCGCTCTATTGATTGGTGATTTAGCGTTCTATCATGATAGCAACGCCTTGCAACTGTTAAAGCATCATCCTGGAAAATTTTCCGTCGTGATTGCTAACAATAACGGTGGAGGGATATTTTCCTTCCTCCCGCAGGCTTCTGTCGACACACAGTTGTTCGAAGATCTGTTCGGCACACCGCTTGATTTAAATATCCGTGGATTCGCTGACACATATGGCTTATCGTATCGTCTAATTGAACGACCGGATGAAATTCAAGAAGCGATTGAAGATGGCGTTCATTTAATCGAATTCCCATCGAATCGTGAGGAGAATGTGACGATCCATCGAGGTTGGACACAATCTGTCTGCGCTCGCCTCATCACGGAGAACGAATCATGAACATCGATTTACGTGGCGTACGTTATGAAGTGATTCATCGCGGTGAGGGAAAACCGGTATTATTTTTACACGGATTCACCGGAAACGCCCATTGGGTCGATTCGCTCCCTGCATTACCGATTCGTCTTGTGTCACCGTCGCTCCTCCAACATGGCGCAACGGAGCGCCCTTCAGTCAATCGTTCGACAATGAGTCAGCAAGTTAAAGATTTGTCCCGCTTACTGGATACGGACGACCGACCTTGGACAGTCGTCGGCTATTCACTCGGTGGGAGAATCGCATTGACACTCGCCGCATGCGACGAGCGTGTCGAACATGTCATCGGGATCAGCACGACCCCCGGTCTGCTCACTTCTAAGGAACGAGCCGCACGCCGCCGCCAAGATGCAGAATTGGCTCAGTTGATTGAAACCGAGGGCATCGCCGCATTCGTGAATCGTTGGGAGAACCTTCCGCTTTGGCGACAGACGGAAGACATGAAACGTTCACTCCGAACAGGTCGGCTCGCCCAACACCCGAATGCCCTCGCAAACAGTTTGCGGTCAATCGGTACGGGACGTATGCCGTCGTTATGGGGCACATTGCAGCGTCTCCCTCGTACCGACTTGATTGTCGGGTCAGACGATCTCAAGTTCAAAGCCATCGCAAGACACATGCAGGAAGAGCGACCAGATATTAAAATCTATGAAATTTCAAACGCAGGGCATGCTCCTCATATCGAGAATGCATCAGAGTTTGGTACAATAATAAAGAAATTGATTTTAGGGGGTATTTAGAATGGAATCAGTAGCGAACTGGACATCGGTCCGGACGTATGAAGACATTAAATATGAAACGTGGAACGGGATTGCCAAAATCACCATCAACCGTCCCGAAGTGCGCAATGCATTCCGTCCGTTGACGGTCAATGAATTGATTGATGCATTCGCTCGCGCGCGCGACGATAAAGAAGTCGGCGTCATCATCTTGACAGGTGAAGGCGAAAAGGCATTCTGTTCAGGTGGGGACCAAAAAGTTCGTGGACATGGCGGCTATGTCGGGGAAGATGAAATCCCACGCTTGAACGTCCTCGACCTTCAGCGCTTGATTCGTGTCATTCCAAAACCGGTCATCGCCATGGTCGCAGGTTTCGCAATCGGCGGAGGACACGTTCTTCATGTCGTCTGTGACTTGACGATTGCAGCGGACAATGCTCGCTTCGGACAAACAGGTCCTAAAGTCGGTTCGTTCGATGCAGGATACGGTTCTGGATACTTGGCACGGATCATCGGCCATAAGAAAGCTCGTGAAATCTGGTACCTTTGCCGTCAATACGATGCACAAGAAGCACTCGACATGGGACTCGTCAACACGGTGGTCCCACTCGATCAACTCGAAGCAGAAACGATCAAGTGGTGCCAAGAAATCTTACAACACTCACCTACAGCGCTTCGCTTCTTGAAAGCAGCAATGAACGCAGATACAGATGGTCTTGCCGGACTTCAGCAACTCGCTGGAGACGCAACGCTTCTCTACTACACGACAGATGAAGCAAAAGAAGGACGCGATGCGTTCAAAGAAAAACGTGACCCTGACTTCGGTCAATTCCCACGTTTCCCTTAATTGTTGAGAGAGTAGCGATTTCGCTACTCTTTTTTTGGAGGTGACAGCTATGTATGAATGGATTCGGAAACACCCAGCGTCACATCTCGCCCTTGTGACAGCTGACGATCGATTGACATGGGCAATGCTACGCACGGAAAGCCTTCAACTCGCCCAGTTCATCCATGAACAGACGCCCTCTGCCGAACGGATTGGCATATTCGCTAAAAACAGCAAAGACTATGTCATCGCCGTCCATGCGGTGCATTTGCTCGGAAAAGTGCTTGTGCCGTTGAACACACGGCTGACCGAAGAAGAAGTGCGTACTCAGTTACAAACAGCAAAAGTGAACCTCCTCCTCGTCGACGCAGAAATCGATTTGTCTATCATCCAACTTCTGATCACAGATCGGGCCACTTCATGTTTCAACGCGCCCCATGAGTGGAATGAAGATGAAACCATGTCGCTCATGTTCACGTCCGGTACGACGGGTCGAGCCAAAGCAGTGCAACAGACGTACGGGAATCACCTCGCTAGCGCCCGTGCTGCTGAAGCGCATTTGGACTATCGTCCATCAGACCGGATGCTCGCGGTGACCCCGCTCTTTCATATGAGCGGACTCTCCCAAGTGTATCGGAGTGCCATCATCGGTTCGACGCTCTATGTCGAGCCGCGATTTGATGTCGATCGAACACTTCACGTCATCGAAACAGAAGGCATCACCCAACTGTCACTCGTCTCAATTATGCTGCAACGATTGCTCGATGCCGGTCTGAAGAAGCATCATCTTCGCACGTTACTCGTCGGAGGCGGGCCCGTCCCACGCTCATTACTAGAAAAAGCAGAACGACGGCAGTTACCCATTGCTCAGACATACGGGATGACCGAGACGTGCTCTCAAGTCGCGACGTTACTTCCGAGCGAAGCGCTCTCACGTATCGGTTCGAGTGGGCAGGCAATCGCCCCAACAAGAATTCGAATTAATTCAGACGGAGAGATTGAAGTAAAGGGACCAACTGTGACGAAGGGATACTTCGAACAACCTGAATCAGACGCTTGGACACCCGATGGTTATTGGCGAACGGGTGACCTCGGCACGATGAGGGATGGCTATTTATATGTACACGATCGCCGAACCGACCTTATTCTGTCTGGTGGTGAAAATGTTTATCCTGCTGAAATCGAAGCCGCCATGTTACGCTGTACCGGCGTCCAAGACGTCGGCGTCACGAAACAATCACATCCGACTTGGGGAGAAGTCCCGATCGCCTTCGTCGTCGGCTCCTATGACCCAGCCGAGATGCAGGAAGTTCTCGATTCACAGTTGGCTAAATATAAGCACCCGATTACCATCCACCACGCACCGAATTTACCACGAAATGCGAACGGAAAATTAATGCGCCATCGCTTAAAGGAGCTACTGCCATGATCAAACGTGCTGACCTTTCCATCGTCCCTTTGACGTTTAAACACCCGATCGTGACGGCACACGCCGTCTTATCTGTCCGAAGAACGCTCATCCTTCGTCTAGAGACCGTAGATGGTGTCGTCGGATACGGAGAAGGTGCTGCTTTTGAGACCCCTTGGTACACGGAAGAAACGACCCAATCGATGATCGATACATCTAAATTGATTCTCAATTTACTGAAAGGGATGACGGTCACGACGGACGTGTTTCCGAACTTGGTCTCATCTATCATCGGTCAGCGCATGGCAAAGGCGATGTGGGAAAGTGCGCTTTGGGAGATTGAAGCGATGCGCGCGAACAAATCACTCAAGTCATTCATGAGCGCCGGAGATTCCGTCTCTTGTGGACGAACAATCGGGATCGGGTTGCTGAATCAGACGATGAAATCCATTGAAACGGCATTAGCTGACGGATTCGAACGCATCAAATTAAAGGCATCGCCTAATGAACTGCTTCCTGCCCTACGTGAGATTCGCGCGGTCTTCCCTGATGCGCCCCTCATGATTGATTTAAACGGAAGCGCGTCCGATCAACCGATGGAATGGTTCGAACAACTCGATACCCATCGGTTATTGATGATCGAACAACCGTACCCGAGCCGACAATTCACAAAATCAGCGGCTCTCCAAGCAAAACTCACGACCCCCATTTGTCTCGACGAATCGATCACGTCTTATGACGACGTGGAAACGATGGCACAGCTCGGCGCGGGGAAGATTGTTAACATTAAACCCGCACGTGTCGGTGGGCTTAGCGAGGCGCTCCACATTCGAAAACACGGAACGCCATACTGGGTCGGTGGGATGTATGAATCCGGTATCGGAAGATATCATACGCTCTTGTTTGCTTCGTTAAGTGGCGCGAACTTCCCTGCGGACATGTCGGGTACGAGCGCTTATTTCGAGCAAGATTTACTCGATACCCCGCTTGAAGTGGAGAATGGGAAGTTGACTCTTCCGGATTCCGTACAACCAGATTGGAATGTGATTGAACGGTTACGCGAAGAAGTGATTACATTGCAAACATGAAAAAAGGTGCGGTTCACGAGAACCACACCTTTTTACGTTAACGGAACGATCCCGTTAACACTTCATATCCATCTTCTGTGACAACAACTGTATGCTCGAACTGCGAAACAAGACTCTTGTTCGGAGTGAAGAGCGTCCAACCATCCTCTTCCGATTGATAGACGATTTCATCCTTTGTCGAGATGAACGTCTCAACAGCAATCACTTGTCCGGCTTTTAATAACTGATTTTCTTCGCGACTATAATAGTTCGAGATCGTTTCCGGCTCCCCGTGTAATGTCCGACCGAGACCGTGTCCGGCCAAGTTCCGGATGACTGTGAATCCATTCTTTCTCGCGTCGGCGTAAATCGCCTTCCCAATCTGATTGACTTTCACGCCCGCTTTAACTTTGCTGAGACCAGCTTCTAATGAAGTCAAGGATACTTCGACCAAACGCTCGTGCTGAGGTGACTTCGCCGCCCCCGCAATCACAGTACGTCCCGTATCGGCATAATACCCATCCTTCACAGCGGAGACGTCGACATTGACGATATCGCCTTCTTGAATGACTTCATCTCCCGGAATACCATGGGCAGCAACGTCATTGAGCGAGATACATGTGTAACCTGGAAATTCGTACATCGTAATCGGTGCAGAAGCTGCACCTTCTTCTTCTAAAATACGTTGCCCGATCGCATCTAATTCTTTTGTTGTCATACCGGGCTTAACGGCTTTCGCCATCTCATCTCGCGCAAGTGCGACGATTCGCCCGATTTCGCGCAATGCATCGTAATCATAATCTAGCATCGTCCATCTTCCTTTCAATCCAATAATCGATTTTGATATAAATACTCTTCAGAGATGTCGGCAAATAAGAACATGCCGTCCGGTAACGGATAGCTGAACGTTCGCGTCACTTCATTCGAACTGAAATCACGATAGTCTCCCGATAAATAGCCTCGCCCTCGAACATCCATCGCCGCCATCGTCTGAATGAAATACGGTCGGAAACTCCAGTTATAGCCCCGATACGTATTATCGACACGCCATTCTCCATTCACGCAGTAGACGTTCGCACTCGTCTGGAAACCTGTCTTATCCGTTATATAATAACGAACAAACACCTCTTCGAGTTTTGGGGCGATGAATTGAATCCACTCGTCTTTCTTGTCTCTCGACCATTTTCCGGATTGAACTAGTTCACCAATGCGGCGATGTAATTCAAATTCAAGCTCGTACAAGCGATTCAATCGTTTCTGGTCATGTAAAAAGAAGGAAGGCACTTCTTGTGCCAAGACACCCATACCTTTGATTTCTCGTTGGGGAATCTCATCTTCCAAGCCTAGTAGGCCACCCATGTAATAACGACCACCGTGCTGCCACGCGTAACGAAGCTGTCCGATATGGTTGATGGATTTGTAAAGAAGCGGGGCACCAAGCTTCGAAGCAATATACTCCATCGTCTGAAGCATGTTCGGATAGGTGACCGACAACGTCTTTTTCTCAATCATCGTGCCAAGGTCGACGAGCAATAATTCTGGCGCAAGCGTCATGATGTCTTCGATACTCGTAGATTCGGCAAAGTCTAATGCAATTTTCAATCCATAGGACCGATAGTATTGAATGACACGTGACAGTCGCGGGACGTCGACTAAGTCCGTCCCTTGTAAGGTCACATAAATACGGTGTAACGGAAAATTGAGTTCACGTAGTGGGGCTAAAAAGGCTTCTCCCCCTTCTTCGAGAATCCATTCCGATCGGCATCTGAACGTGACGAATGGTTTGACGTCACGAAGTTGCGCTGCCGCGAGTTGCTCCATTCGTTGAGCGATGTCTAATTGATACTCGAGGGGAACGTCATCATCATAAAAAAACGGTGTCAATGATTCGCCTCGGAATCGTCCATGTACCATATATCCTTCCACTTGAAACGTCGCCGCCCCAAGGATTGGTTCATACGTCACCATCACTTCTTCAGGATGGACCATCACTTCTACCGCATCCACAATTCATCACCTCTTCGTTAAATGCGAAAACGAGCTACAATCAGCTCGTTCGCGTGTGTACATACATATAGGCACCGAAACAAGCAATAAAATAGGCGATACTCACCACGCCATATGCAATGCCCATCTTTCCGCCTACTCCAATGGCTAACACTAAAAAAATCATCGCTCCAAATAACAATGTCGCCACGGGGATATAACGAAAGTTAGGACGGTCTGTCTTTGACACGATTGGTTTGAGTGCGATTACACAACCAAGCAGCACAAGGAGACCGAAACTTAATTCCACCATCCGTTGACACCTCATCCTTCTATCTCTACTCAACTAGTGTAGCACGACACAATAAAAAATGCCGCAAATCCACTTAGGGAAATGCGGCATTTCACGATGATTAGTCACGCGGACGGCGTGGACCACGGTCATCCGAGCGACGACGATCGTCACCACGGAATGATCCTTTACGGTCTCCACTGCGTCCATCACGACGTTCGCCACCGCGTCCACCACGACGATCGCCACCACGGCCACCGCCACGACGGTCGTTACGACCACGGTATCCACCGCGATCGCCACCACGGCCACCTTGGCGTTTCACACGAACTGGTTCAGCGTACGAGATTTCAACAGGTGTTGAATCTGGCTCTTTCGTCAATCCACGAAGGGCAGCAGCGAGAATTTCAACTGCTTCGTACTCTTCAAGAAGTTCTGTCGCAAGTTGCGTGTAAGCTTTGAAGTCGCCCGCTTGAACGCGTTCGATCAATTCTTCAGCTGCTTGCTTTTGGTTTCCTTCAAGTACTTCCGCGATTGTCGGTACGTGACGACGGTTCATCTTCTTATTCGTCACACGCTCGATTGCCTTCACTTGTCCAAATTCACGTGGCGTGATGAACGTGAGGGCTGTACCTGTCTTACCAGCGCGACCTGTACGACCGATGCGGTGTACGTAGCTTTCTGGGTCTTGTGGTACATCGAAGTTGTAAACGTGTGTGACACCTGAAATATCAAGTCCACGTGCCGCAACGTCAGTCGCTACCAAGATATCGATTGTTCCGTTTTTGAAACGACGAATAACTTGGTCACGTTTCGATTGCGTTAAGTCTCCGTGAAGACCGTCTGCAGTGTATCCGCGTTTGATGAGGGCTTCTGTCACTTCATCTACACGTTTCTTCGTACGAGCGAAGATGATGCTGAGTTCTGGTGAATCGATGTCGATCAAACGGCAAAGTGTATCGAATTTTTGACCTTCACGCAATTCGAGGAATTGCTGGTTGATGTTCTCAACTGTCATTTCCTTCGCTTTTACTTTGATGATTGTCGGCGACTTCATGAAGCGCTCAGCAATCTTTTTGATTTGTGGTGGCATTGTCGCTGAGAAGAGAAGCGTTTGGCGCTCTTCAGGAAGACCAGCCAAAATCGTTTCGATATCTTCAACGAAGCCCATGTTGAGCATTTCATCCGCTTCATCCAAGATGACTGTTTGAATGTCATCGAGTTTGATTGTCTTACGTTTCATGTGGTCCATGAGACGTCCTGGAGTCGCTACGACAATTTGCGGGTTCTTTTTCAAACCACGGATCTGACGGTCAATTTGTTGACCACCGTATACTGGAAGTGCGTATACGCGCTTCGTTTCACCGATTTTGTTTAATTCTTCTGCAACTTGAATCGCAAGTTCACGTGTCGGTGCAAGAACGAGTGCTTGGACTTGACGCGCCTTTGAATCGATTCGCTCAATTGTCGGAATACCGAAAGCTGCTGTTTTCCCTGTACCTGTTTGTGCTTGTCCTAATACGTCCACTCCCGTGAGTGCGACAGGAATTGTCTCAGCTTGGATCGGTGTAGCTTCCTCGAAGCCCATTTTGTGTACACCTTTTACTAATGCTTCACTTAATTGTAAGTCTTGAAATTTTGTCAAATTATATTCTCCTTTGTTCATACAAAAAACGTCTGAGTTCAGTTTGACAGATCTACAGACGTTTTCTCAATGTTTCCTCATAGTCAACTTTATTAACTATAACGTATTTCTTCCTAAAATGAAAGAAATACATTTTTAAACTTTCATGTCACCCGAACATGAGTTATCTTATTTCAATTTGTAGCCGTTGTCGAGCTTTTCAACTTGCTTCTCTTTCAACAGTTTTCCAAGCGCTCGTTTAAATGCCGCTTTACTCATCCCGAATTCACGGTCGATGATGTCAGGTGATGTCTTATCACCATAAGGCATTTGTCCTCCACGTTCTTCAATATACGAGAGGATGCTCGCCGCATCACCATCAATCGCCTCGTACGCACGTGGCTTCATCGAAACGAGGACCGTACCATCTTGTTTGACTTGTGTCACACGAACGGTCAACTGTTCTCCGAGACGGGGCCAACGCGTCATCTCTGCCTCATGCAAGAAACCGAGTGATTCGCCTTCGACCCATACGTTGACGCCCACTTCACGTTTATTGACGACGATGGCCTGCACGTCCTGGTTGTTCCATTCTTCTTTCGACGGTCGTGCCAACAAGTTCAAGAACGCATATGGTGCAGGGTCCCCAAGCAAACGTCCTTTTTGGTCATACTTCAAGCGAATGCACAATTGATCGCCCGTTTGTGGCCAATACGACCGGTTCTCCGGTAAGTCATCCATTGAAACGAGAACGTCCTTTTGAATTCCGATATTTACGAAGACCCCTGTGTTGTACCGGACGCCCGTTACCTCAAACCATTCATACTCATCAAATGAAACGGTAGGAATCGTCATCGTTGATGCGAGACGTCCTTCTGAATCATGATATAAGAAGACGCGAACCGTTTGACCGATCGTCACTTCTTCTGTCTGTTCTTTACGGTGAAGGAGCACCTCTTCGCGACCGTTACTAATGAATACTCCAAAATCAGCAGAACGTTCCGCGACTAAATCCACTACTTCTCCTGCGCGCAATGCCATTACACCCACATCCTTTTCTAAGCTATTACTGTCAGTATACCTATCTACACACGTTCCTAATCATATCATGTTCTCTTTCAACATTTTGAATAAATGTGTCGAAAATGTGAACGTGTTTTGAGACAGTTGAAATGGTGATTGTTTAAAGAACTTATCATGATTTATTAAAATTTTGTGACAATTTTGTGAACGCCTTTTTTTCTGCTAGTATCCTTTTTTTGAAAACGTTATTATATAGGAAGTGTCCAGTATAGATAAGGTTTCATTTAGGATTGATCGGGGGATAATAAATGTTTGATATACAGTCTCGTTCTTTTGCAAAACGTTTTACAAAAGGATTACTTGTCGCCTTTTTCGCATTGCTCGCATCACTCAGTTTTATTTTCTCAAACGGTGTCGATACGAACGTTTCGTCATCTTCGACTTACATGACCCAAGAGTAAACGCCATTCAGCCAACTGAAGGCGTTTTTTCTTTGCAATACATAACAGGATTTCCCTTCAAAAAGTCGAATACGATTAAAAGACCATGCCTTTTTCTTTCATACCTTTAAGAAAAGGAGACTCCGCTATGATTTTTTATTTTCTCACGTCCATTTTATCAATCGTAGGACTTGCTTTTTTGTTCCAGACCGAATTGTACAAAGATCCAATCGGAACATTTTTATTTGCCGTCCTAATTGCGATGGGACTCTCTTCCTTCAAACAACTCTTCATGCAGGCAAATGAGTATTTTGTAGAAAGACGGAACCAGAAACGGATCAAACGAGTCGTCGACAGAATGCACTCCACGACTCGAAAACGCTCTACATAACGCTCGTCTTCCCTCGCCACATTTGGTATCCTATGTAGGAACAGACATCGTACAATGGATTTATAATCGCAGGAGGCACATAACCGTATGAATGAAATCCCGTTATCGAATGAATGGCTACTTCGTTATTCACCTGTCATGGAGCTTTGGTTAAAAGAGGACGGAATTTTGCTTGTCGATGATGACAACCGAATCCGTCTCACTCTCGAAATCGGAAGTGATCAGGCCATGCAAATCAAAAGTATCGAGCAAGACGGCGCCTATTTCGTCGTCGATCCTGTGAATAAACGCATTACGTTCGAGCTCGAAGAAGAGGAAGAAGAGAGCGATTCTCGCTTTTGGGAATAAGGATTCATGCCGAAGGGTCGGATTCTCGTCAAGAGAAGAAGACTCTTTCTTGTTGTCATCATGAGAGGAGAGAATAGAATGATTCGAACAGCTGTATGGTTTTTCTCATTTTTTGCCGTATTACCAATCACCGTCCCGTTTTTACAGAAGGCGAAAAAAATCGAAACGCCGAAACGTTACCGTTACGTACAAGATATCGCTTATAAATGGGCACAGTTTCTACTGAAGATTGCGGGTGCAGACATCCGTGTCCACGGTCAAGACCAGATTCCGGATGAACCCGTCGTCTACGTGTCGAACCACCAAGGAAACTTCGATGTCCCGATTATGTTGACCGCCACGAAACGACCGAAAGCGTTTATCTCGAAAATCGAGGTTCAAAAATTCCCGATTATCCCACGTTGGATGGAATTGATGGGGTGTATCTTCATCGACCGGAGTGACCGTCGTCAATCGATTCAAGCCATTCGTTCCGGTGTCGAAACGATTCAATCCGGCCAATCAATGATTGTCTTCCCAGAAGGCACACGCTCAAAAGGTGGACCGATGAAGGAGTTTAAAGCTGGAAGTTTGACGCTCGCCACCTCAAGTGGTGCGAAAATCGTTCCAGTCGCGATTCAAGGCAGTTATAGATTGTTAGAAGCCAAAAATCGAATCACCCCGGCAACGGTCGATGTCACGTTCCTACCTGCGATTGATCCGGCTGATTTGCCGAACAAGGAAATCGCAGCAACGGTCGAGGCGGCCATTCGTCAACAGCTTGAAGGAGAGAACGCATGAGTTTATTAATGATTGAAGGCATTCATAAAGAGTTTGCCGACAAAGTCTTATTTGATGATGTGACGATGACAATCCATCCCGGAGACCGTATCGGGATTATCGGCGTGAACGGTTCGGGGAAATCGACGTTCATGAAAATCATCGCCGGTACCGAGACAGCAGATCGAGGCACGATGCAGCATCCGAACGATTATCGGATTCGCTACTTGACTCAAACGGTTCAATTCGACGAAGGACAAACAATCCTTGACGCTTTATTCACAAGTGATACTCCTTCCGTTCAAGCGTTGAAACAGTTCGAGCGCGCCAGACAAGCACTCGAAGCGGACCCGACAAGTGAGCAGTTACTTGAACGCTTCATGAAAGCCCAACAGGCCGTCGATGCCGCAGACGCTTGGGAAACGGAAGCAAAACTGAAGTCGATTTTGAACCGGCTCGGTCTTCCTGACGTGTCAATCGATGTGAACGCCTTGTCTGGGGGGCAACAAAAGCGAGTCGCGCTCGCCGCAGCGTTACTCGATGAAGCGGACTTATTGCTCTTAGATGAGCCGACGAACGAACTGGATGCCGATACAATCGCATGGCTCGAAACGATGCTTGCCGATTACCGGGGAGCGATCCTGCTCATCACCCACGACCGCTATTTCTTGAATCGTGTCACGAATCACATTTTGGAGATTGCGGATGGAACGAGTTACTTCTATAACGGGAACTATGAACTCTTTCTCGAGAAGCGTGCCGAGCGAAAAGCTCGGGCACAATCGATGGAACAGAAACGACAAAATATATTACGTCGCGAACTCGCTTGGTTGCGTCGTGGCGCGAAAGCCCGGACAACCAAACAAAAGGCACGCATTCAACGTGTCGAAGACTTGAAACATCAAGAGAGCTTAGCGGAAGACGAGACGCTCGACGTCTCGGTCGGATCTCGCCGACTTGGTAAAAAGGTCATCGAAGTCGAAGATTTGTCATTCGGATACGATGACTCCCTTCTCATTCGGCAGTTCAATTGGATTTTCGGTCGCCGTGAACGCTACGGGATCGTCGGCCCGAACGGGAGTGGGAAATCAACGCTCATGAACTTGCTCGCCAAGCGCCTAGAACCGACAAACGGTACGATTGTGCACGGAGAAACCGTTCATTTAGGCTATTACGGACAACAAGTCGAATTTGAAGACGAGTCACGACGGGTCATCGATGAGATCGAACGCATCGCCAAAGTCATCCACACGCCGGACGGCGAGGTCATCACGGCGGGGCAAATGCTCGAACGTTTCCTTTTCTCACCGGACGCGCAATATAAACCAATTGCGAAGCTATCTGGTGGCGAAAAACGACGTCTCGTCCTGCTTCGAATTCTCATGGATGAGCCGAACGTCTTATTCCTTGATGAACCGACGAACGATTTGGACACGGAGACGTTGTCTGTTTTAGAAGACTATTTGGAGTCCTTTCCAGGTACAGTCATCGCTGTCAGTCACGACCGCTATTTCTTAGACCGGATCGCCGGACAGTTGATCGCCTTCGAAGATGGGATCATCCAGGTGTATCACGCAGAATATAGTGACTATTTGGCTATGCGTCAAGAAGAGGTTCGTCAAGTGAAGAAAGAGAAAGAACCTAAAGAGAAAAAGGAACGCGTGAAGTCGGACGTCGTGAAATTCACCTTCAAAGAACAGAAGGAATGGGACACGATCGAAGAAGACATCGCCGCACTTGAAGAACAGATTGAAGCGCAGGAAGCGACGCTTGCATCAGCGGGCAGTGATCTTGGTAAAGTCAATGAGTTGTATGCGACGATTGCAGAACTGAAAGAAACACTCGATGCGAAGATGGAACGTTGGACCTACCTATCAGAAATCGATGAACAAATACAAGCCCAGAAAAAAGGCTGACCTCCACATAAGGTAGCCTATCAAATGAAATGAACAAGAGATGGATTTCCGATATTTGTTCCGGAAATCCATCTCTTTTGATTATTTCACTTTGATGATGATTTTGCCTTTGGCATGCCCTTCTTCTCCATAGTCATGAGCAAGTTTCGTATCTTCTAAATCAAAGACCCGGTCAATCACAGGTTTCAGTTCGCCTTTTTCAACAGCTTCCGCAATTTTTTTCAAACGCTCCCCCGTTGGTTGCATGAAGACGTACTCGGCACGGACCTTCGCCTGTTTGGCTTCCTCTTCATTTGGTGGTGTGGAGATGGAGACGAGCATCCCATTCTCTTTAAGCATTTGGTAGAGTTTGCTCTGCCCGTCGCCCCCCATCGTATCGAATACGAAATCAATATCGCGGACAGTATCTGCCGGGTCTTGTTGTTTATAGTCGATGACCTCGTCGGCTCCAAGTTTTTTGACCCAATCTACGTTCGGCGTGCTTGTCGATGTGACGACATACAAACCGTGTGCTTTCGCGAGCTGGATGGCTACCGTTCCGACACCACCTGAACCGGCTCCGATGAAGATTCGATCACCCGGTTTGGCATCCATCACTTCGAACATGACTTGCCATGCCGTATGCGCGACGAGCGGCAGTGAAGCGGCCTCCTCAAAACTAAGCGAAGCTGGTTTTTTGACGACAAGATGGGAATCGACTGCGACGTACTCGGCATATGTGCCTTGGCGCGCGATTTCCGGTCGGCTAAACACTTCATCTCCAACCTTCAATTCGGTCACATTCGCCCCAACTTCTTTTATGACACCCGATACATCCCACCCGATAACAAGCGGCATCTCGTAATGGAGCATTTCTTTCAAGTATCCTTCACGGAGCTTCCAATCGACCGGATTGACGCTTGCGGCATGAACTTCAATTAATACGTCATCTGCACCGATTGCCGGTTGTTCAAGTTCCCCTACTTTAAACTCATCCGACCCGCCATACTGTTCGATATATGCTGCTTTCATCTCATCATCCTCCTTTGATTGACTCACTTCTAGTTGGTTCCCATTTTATTTCTCTTACAAACGAAAAAAGCACACCGTAGAAACGGTGTGCTCAGACTGACTGATGGGTCATATAGCTATAGACATACACATCATGAGATTGTCCACGCTGACGCATATAGTTATGTAGTCGACCTTCTTGAAAGAATCCATTCTTCTCCAACATGCGTTGGGATGCAAGATTCTCGACATAGACGATGGCACCGACCCGTTCAATTTCACACGTCACGGCAAACTGAAGCGCCGCGTGAAGGGCTTCGGTCGCATAACCCGAACGCCAATACTCCGGTTTGAGTTCATAACCGATCTCGGCACGCCGATGCGACGGTGCCCGATTGTGAAACCCGATTGTCCCGATTAATACGTTGGATTCGCGATGCTCGATGGCAAAACGGATGATCGCACCTGTTTCGATTTGTGCGAGCATATGCGTCAGCATCTGTTCCGTTTCTTCTAACGTCCGATGTGGCTCCATTCCGTAGTGGCGTAGCACGTGTTCATCTGAAAAGATGGCGAATACGTGCGGACCGTCCTCCATTTGGAGAGGTCGCAGTCGGAGGCGCTCCGTTTCAATCACAGGGAGACGGTTCATCCTTTACTGACCAAGTTATGTTGGAACGCATAGACGACTGCCTGGGTCCGGTCATAGACGTCAAGCTTCGTCAAGATGTTCGACACGTGTGTCTTCACTGTTTTGAGTGAGATGAACAATTCGTCCGCAATCACTTGATTCGACTTGCCTTCCGCCATCAGTTGCAAGATTTCTCGTTCACGGGCAGTGAGACTCTCATGAAGTGTCATTTCCGGATGACGCAGTCGTTCGAGCATCTTTCCTGTTACCTGGGCGGCCATGACCGGATTGCCGGCAGCGGTTTGACGAATCGCATCTGCGATTTCATTTGCATTCGCTGTCTTGAGGACATAGCTCATCGCACCGGCTTCGATGACGGGATACACTTTCTCATCATCCAAGAAACTCGTCACGACCAAAATCTTCGCTTCTTTCCAACTTGCTTTAATTCGTTTCGTCGATTCGACTCCGTCAACGGGCTCCATCACCAAGTCCATAAGGACAACGTCCGGCTTCTCCGCAATCGCAAGCTCGGCTCCCGTTTCTCCGTCCGATGCTTCGCCGACGACTTCGATGTCCGGTTGTGTCGATAAAAAGGCAGATACGCCCGCCCGAACCATTTCATGATCATCAATTAATACAACTCGAATCATCATTACCCCTCCACTTGTTGTTTCACACGTACTTCAATTTGTGTCCCGACATTCGGCACACTGACCAATCGCAACGTTCCACCGACTTCTGCCGTACGCTCTCTTATCGATTGTAATCCATATGAGGCGACTTGTGTATCGTCCACATTAAATCCGATTCCGTCATCGTTAATCTTTAAGATGACCGTCTGTTGCACGGTTCGCATCTCGATTTCTAAACGAGTCGCTTTGGCGTGTCGTAACGTGTTACTAATCGCTTCCTGAACAATCCGAAACAGTTCGTTTTCAGTGTGCCGGGAGAGCTTCACTTCCTCTAAACGCCAGACGAGCTCGGTCGATTGTTTACGAGACAGTTCTTCTAACAAGCGTTCGATTCCCGTCTTTAGTGTCATGCCTTCTAGTTCGACCGGCCGAAGTTGTAACAGCAACGAACGCATCTCTGCCTGTGCGGTCTGCGCCATGAGCTCGACTTGTTCCATCTGTTTACTCGCGAGTTCTGGTTTCGTCTGCATCGTCTGTTTGACCGCTGTCGTCATCATCGAGATGGCATAGAGCTGTTGACTCACCGAATCATGAAGTTCTCGTGCGACGCGACGTCTTTCTTCGACGACGGCCTCACTCCGCGCCTCTTCCACACTGACCGGACGCTCACCGACTCGCTTCGCCATCTCGACCATCTCTTGGCGCTGTTTCGATACGCGGACGATTCGTTCGAGTGTATCTCGGTATGGGGACATCGGGCGGAAGGTGATGTCTTTTTGGTTCTCCAGTTTCCAAAGGGCGTTGGCGACTTCCCGAAAGTCTCGGCGCAAATAAAAATACGAACCGACGCCAAAGATACTTCCAATCAAGACGGCAATCACGAGGATGGACACACCGAAAGGCAACCCTTCTTCACGCGAAAATAAATCGCTCAATGAAGTCGAGTCACCTATGAGAAACGCTACTGTAATCAAGAAAGCCGTCAACAGGCTACTAAACAGTTGATGCCAGACGACCGTTCGTGGATAAGAATCTTTTTTCATACCGTCATCACCTCGACACTTCCGCTCATGAGCACGATATGAATCCGGACTTTTCGTGTAGCCTGGACATAATCATCAGACGCTGTATAGAAGCGACGATTGAACACCGGCGAATAGTTCGAGTCATCGACCTGCACTTTACCGAACCCGATCGATGCGTCAATCGAATAGTCATACCCCGCAGGAATGAGAATTCGAATGTCTCCCGCAAGTCCATTGAGGAGTAAGAACGTCTCTCCTTCCGGAATGATGGCTTGTGACAAATCCATCTCAACGTCCCGTAGTAAAAAGAACTCATTCGTATCACGTAACACATAGTGCCCCGATTCCTTCATCCCAAATGAGAAGGCTTGTTCTTGACGAAGGGGTGTCCGGATTTTCGATTCGACCGGTCGATTCTTATAGAGTCGATAGCCGAATAACAGGAGGAGTCCGGAGAGCACGAATCCGAATGCCGCAGATGAGAAAATCAAGCCAATCAAGAGGATTCCCCCAATTGCGTAAAAAATATAGCTAGCAGACTGCTTCCCCCGACGACTGAACCGTCGACCGATGTAGAGGAGAAGCAGCGGGAGGATCATGCTGAATAAGACGCTATTCCCACCCGTCACGATATCGATGAAGAGTCCGACTGAAAATAAGATAATCATAAATCCAATGATTTGACGTGTGTTCCAACGTTCCATGTCCATTCCCCCTTTCTGTTCATATGTATGAAGCAAAGAAAGCGATGACCTTATTCAGGTCATCGCCGAACCGTCACCTCACTCTTGTTTAAAGCGACGCTCCAGTTCTTTCAATTTTGCTTCAAAATCATCTTCATCTTCCTGCGTGTCTTGCTTCTCTTCAGCAGGTTGTTCTTTCTTTTCTTCCTCAGTGAATGGATGCGACTGAGACGTATTTTGACCAAAGATTTGGTCGAGTGCCCCTTTTAACAAGTCTAGGTTTTCGCGCATCGCAAACTCATAACGTTTATTTTGCATCTCATCGAGTTTGAGTTTCATCTCGAGCGCACGACGCTCTAATGTATCCAACTCGCGCTCACCTTCGTCAATCAATCCTTCAAAGTAACGGTACTGTTCCCCGTAATGTTTGGATTCGAGTGCCGCACGTTCTGCCAACTTTTCTTCCCCGGCTTGTTTCGCCAGTTCTGTTTGCTCATATCGTTTATCTGCCATCTTCTTGGCATCATCACGTTTTTCAGCAAGTTCTGCAAGCAATGTACGTTGACGTTCCACGAGTCGTTCAACCGACAACGCTTCCTTCTCCGCTCCACGGATATGACGGTTCAATTCCGCTTCTCCACTTGAACGTGGCATCTCTTTATCCTGGTACTTCTTCACTTCTTTCGAAATTTCTTTCGTCAATTCATTCGCTAATTCACGAAACTGATCAAACGGTGTCTTCATGGTGAATCCTCCTTATAAAATCTCAACGACGATTAACAAATTTTTGCCACACTTGATCAAACTGCTGGAAGCTGCTCCGGCCGGCACGCGTTCCGTCTGCATTTAAAATCTCGACATCCGGGTCGCGTTTTTCACTTGTATACATCATATACCCTTTAAACAACAACCACGCGACAATGATTCCGACGAGTGCCCAAATGTTTGAGAGCATCGTCCCAATCCCAATGACGGCAAGGATCCCGAAACCAACTTTAGCACCGATGTGTGTCACAGCCTGAAAACGGACTCCAGCCCAAAGCGTCAAGAGCGCTCCTAATCCGAATAAAATCATATTCGGTAAAGAACCGATCAACACGAGCACTAGAGCGATCGCGGCCACGATGAACAACACCTTTTTCACTTGGTGATTCATCTGTCATCCCTCCTTGTTAAGTACACTCTTATCATAATACGTTATTTGACATAGGTCGACGAGCGGAAGGCTTGTTTCACCTCGGTCTTTAGACTGAGATGTTACCGTTTCCAATAACTGTGGTACACTAATGCTATCGAACAACGAAAGGATGATGTTTTATGAGCAACATGATGCATGCACGTAACCAAATGTCAGCGAATCGGAGGGCTGTCGTCCTCCATCACTAAAAGGAGGATTCTTTTTTGAATCAACAAACTGAAACGGGACGTGTCACGGCACAGTTCCAACATCTTTATACGGTATCAATCGGAGAAAACGCCTATATGTGCGGGGTTTCCGGAAAATTTCGACATGCCGCGACGAGCGAACGGGATTACCCGGTCATCGGCGATTATGTCACGATTCAAGTTCGCGAGCATGGTCAAGGTACGATTCACCATCTCCTTGAGCGTCGGACCGTTCTTTCACGAGCGGCCGCCGGCAACGAGACACGTGAACAACTGATCTGCGCGAACGTCGACTACGTCTTGATTACAATGGCGTGTGGACACGACTTCAACATTCGTCGCCTAGAACGCTATACGCTAGCGGCTTGGGACACCGGGGCAATCCCAATCATCGTCTTGACAAAGACCGATCAAGTCGACTCCGTCGACACATTGCTCGAAGACATTCAAGTGAACGCACCTGGAATTCAAGTATTCCCCGTCAGTGCTGTGACGGGAGAAGGTGTGGCTGAACTTCGTCACGCATTGCCGAGTGAGAGCACGATCGCCTTCGTCGGTTCGTCCGGCGTCGGAAAATCTACGCTGACGAACGCCCTCGCCCACGAGACACTTGCCGTCACACAAGCCGTCCGGGCGCAGGACGAGCGCGGAAAACATACGACGACACACCGCGAACTGTTCCGAATCGACGACTTATACGTCATCGACACACCAGGGATGCGAGAATTCGGACTATGGGAAGGAAGCGAGCACCTCGATGAGACGTTTCGCGATATCGAAGCACTTGCCGAGACATGCCGCTTCCGCGACTGCTCACATCAGAAAGAACCGGGCTGTGCCGTCCAAGAGGCGCTAACGAGCGGTACGCTAGATGCGAAACGCTATGCGAGCTACGTCAAACTTGAGCGAGAGCTTCTCTATATGGAGAAGAAACAGGCAGAACATGCCCGCGTCCTAGAAAAGAAGAAAAAGCGAGTGTAACGTAAAGCAAGCGCAGACCACATCGGCCTGCGCTTGCTTTTTTATACGGTCCCCTGCAAAATCCCTTCTGCCCATTCGACTTCATCAGATGTCGGGGGCTTCGTGCCTTTAAGCGGATAATCAAGTCCGAGCGCCTCCCATTTGTAGACGCCCATCTCATGATAAGGCAAAATTTCGACTTTCTCGACATGGTCTAGCTTTTGAATGAACGCGGCCGTGCGACGAAGCGCACCTTCTTCGAGCGTCCATCCAGGTACAAGGACGTGGCGAATCCACATTTTCGTTCCGCGCTCGGAAAGGTGTTCGGCAAGCGCGAGCGTGTTGGCATTGCTACGTCCCGTTAGCTTTTTACACATGTCGTCGTCGATATGCTTGATATCGAGCAAGACAAGATCGGTGTGATCTAAAATCGCATCCAAATTAGGAGGTCGGAGCGCACCGGACGTATCAAGTGTCGTATGAAGCCCATGCTTTTTCGCTTCACGCAGCAGCGCCTCTAAAAATTCAGGTTGCGCGAGTGGGTCGCCACCAGAAATCGTGATGCCGCCTTTCGATGCGTCCATGAACGGACGGTAGCTGAGCGCCTCTTGAATGACGTCTTCAGCCGAGCGGTGATTATTCTTTTTGAAGTCCCACGTATCTGCATTATGGCAATAGAGGCAACGTAACGCACAACCTTGTAAAAAGACGATAAAGCGAATACCAGGGCCGTCAACTGTTCCAAATGATTCGACCGAATGTACATATCCCATTGTCATCGAAATGACCTCCTAACGAATGAGCGGCCCTCCGTAGAAGGCCGCTAAGCCTTTATTTACAACGAACCGTGGAACGTACGGTTGATGACGTCGATCTGTTGCTCACGTGTCAACTTGATGAAATTGACCGCATATCCTGATACGCGGATTGTGAGTTGTGGATATTCTTCTGGATGTTCCATTGCGTCGAGAAGCGTCTCGCGGTTGAAGACGTTGACGTTCAAGTGATGTCCTTTGTGCTCTCCGCTCATGTACCCATCGAGAAGCGCCGCCAAGTTGAGTTCGCGTGCGATTTCTTCTTTTCCGAGTGCTTTCGGTACGATTGAGAACGTGTAAGAGATTCCGTCTTGTGCGTGTTCAAATGGAAGTTTCGCAACAGATGAGAGCGATGCAGCCGCACCTTTTGTATCCCGTCCATGCATTGGGTTGGCACCTGGAGCGAATGGTTCACCCGCACGACGACCGTCTGGCGTATTTCCTGTTTTCTTACCGTAGACGACGTTCGAAGTGATCGTGAGGACCGATTGCGTATGAAGTGCGTCACGATATGTTTTATGTTTCCGTACTTTCTCCATGAATGATTCGACGAGTTCGACGGCGATTGCATCGACACGGTCATCATTGTTTCCGAATTTCGGGAAGTCCCCTTCTGTCTCGAAGTCGACGATGATTCCTTCTTCATTACGGATCGGTTTGACGTTTGCGTATTTGATTGCTGAAAGACTATCCGCCGTTACCGAGAGACCCGCGATCCCACAAGCCATCGTCCGTAAGATTTCAGGATCGTGAAGCGCCATTTCGATTCGTTCATACGCATATTTATCGTGCATGAAGTGAATGACGTTGAGCGTATTCACGTATAGCTCTGCCAACCAGTCGAGCGTCCGGTCAAAGTCGGCATATACTTTTTCGTACGTGAGCACGTCTTCTGTGTTCATTTCCCAAACTGGAGCGATTTGAGCACCGCTCTTCTCGTCACGACCGCCGTTCATGCTATAAAGGAGAGCCTTCGCCATGTTGGCACGCGCACCGAAGAACTGCATTTGTTTCCCGATCTTCATCGGTGACACACAACATGCGATGCCGTAGTCATCACCGAATTGTGGCATCATCAAGTCATCGTTCTCATATTGAATAGCCGAAGTTTCAATCGACATTTTCGCACAGTATTGTTTGAATCCTTCTGGAAGTTTCGTCGACCAAAGGACCGTCAAGTTTGGTTCTGGAGCTGGTCCGAGGTTCGTGAGTGAATGCAAGAACCGGAATGAGCTCTTCGTGACGTTCGAACGACCGTCTTGACTCATCCCACCGATTGATTCTGTCACCCAAGTCGGGTCACCTGAGAATAATTCATTGTAGTCCGGTGTCCGTAAGAATTTGACGATTCGAAGTTTCATGATGAAGTGGTCAACGATTTCTTGGACGTCTGATTCTGTTAAGCGACCCGTTTCAAGGTCACGTTCAGCGTACACGTCAAGGAAGGTCGAGACGCGACCGAGTGACATTGCGGCACCGTTTTGTTCTTTGATGGCAGCAAGATATGCCAAGTATACCCATTGATATGCTTCTTGCGTATTTTCCGCAGGACGACCGAGGTCAAATCCATATGCAGTTCCGAGTTGTTTAAGTTCTTGGAGGGCACGAAGTTGTTCATTCAGTTCTTCCCGATCGCGGATGTCAGACTCAGATAAGAACCCGCCGCGTTTTGCCAAGTCTTTTTTGCGTTCTGCCATCAAGAAGTCAATTCCATAAAGGGCGACGCGACGATAGTCACCAATGATGCGTCCACGACCGTAAGCATCTGGAAGCCCCGTGATGATCCCTGATTTACGAGCGGCCCGCATTTCAGGCGTATAGGCATCGAATACACCTTGGTTATGTGTTTTACGAATCTCTGAGTAAATTTTTGTGATTTCTTCGTCTGGCTCGAAACCATATGATTCGAGTGCCGCATCGACCATACGAATGCCGCCATTCGGGTGAATCGAACGTTTGAACGGTTCATCCGTCTGAACGCCAACGACTTTCTCTAACTCTTTGTTTAAGTAACCTGGTCCATGCGATACGATGGTCGATGGTGTGTGTTGATCGACGTCCCAGACGCCTCCACGTTCACGCTCTTCTTTTGTTAGTTCCATCACACGATTCCAAAGAACGTTTGTCGCTTCGGTTGGACCTGCTAAAAACGCATCGTCTCCTGTGTACTCATGACGGTTCAAACGGATAAACTCACTGACATTTACTTCATTCGTCCACTGACCAGGAACAAAACCTGACCATGCGGATTTGATTTCGGTTGCCATGTTGATTCACTCCTCATTCTCGAAAGTAACTGCGTGTTATCTATACTGTGAGTGTACGTGAAAACGTGAACAATATGTTTTACATTCTTGTGAAACTTGTAACAATCTTATGAACGTGATGAAATAGCCGTTTTTGAAAGCGTTTTACAAACTGTTATATCCGACAAATCATATGATTTGAAACAGATGAGCCCCAATTGGATAAGGTTTACCCATCATCTGTACTAATTTGATTGTTCTGTGACGAACTATACAGTTTTTAAGGTGATTAATCTCACATCACTCGGTTAGAACTTGAATTTTTGTGTCGTATCAGACACAATGAAGGCAGAACATTGCATAAGAGGAAGGGGTTCTACTCATGACGTATGAACCATTAACAGCAAATCACGCCTTTCAAGTCGGCGATCGCATCTCATTAAAGGTCGATGAGGCTGGTGAAAAGCGTGATGGATTTATCACAGAATTTGAAGACGGAGGGTTTTGGCTCCGCTTCGACGATGACATCGAGAACGAAGACTTTATCGATTATCGCGACCAGCTACTCGCTGCACTTTTGTCGCGTCCAATCCATGTCATTACGACACATCCGGAACTGAAACCGTTCGAGAACATGACGGCCGAGTTACAGTATCGCGTTTATCAAGGATTCACGATTGAGAAAGTTGAATTGACAGCAGAAGGTGCAGACGCCCACATCCAACTCATCGAAGACGGTCAGACGTACACACAGACGTTACGTTCTTCAATGGAAGATGGTCAGGAGCATGTTCGCTATATTTGACGAGGGAGCGCTGTCGCTTCCTTTGTTTTTGCCTAAAGATAAGGAGACCGAATATGAATTTTACAAAACCTTTTATTAACGAAACGTGGGAACGGATTGGCTTCAATGAGCCGATGCCGGTCCAAAAAGAAGCGTTTCCTCTACTATTAGATGGAAAAGACGTGACAATCGAGGCACCAACCGGAACGGGTAAGACACTCGCCTACCTCCTTCCAGCCATTGAAAAGATCGACCCATCGAACGACCGCATCCAAGTCGTTGTCGTCGCCCCGACCCGTGAACTTGTCATGCAGATTCAACAAGTCGCACAACGTTTCACCGAAAAAGGCGACGTCCGCATCGGTTCGTTCATCGGTGGTGTCGAATTGAAACGTCAAATCGACCGAATCAAGAAGAAGCCACATTTGATCGTTGGGACGCCGGGTCGTCTCGTCGAGTTGATCGACAAGAAAAAACTGAAGCTCCACGAAACACATACCGTCATTTTAGATGAGGCCGACCAAATCATCGACAGCGGTTTGACAGAGGCCGCAGAACGAATCATCAAGCATACCGCGCACGAGCGTCAGCTTGCACTCGTCTCGGCAACACTCACCGACTCACTCCAAGAGTGGGCGTCACCATTCATGAACGAACCGGCTCATATCAAAATCGAACGTGCCGTAAGCGATCAAGTGACGTACGGCTATCTGTTGACGACGCGCCGGTATAAACCGGAACTTCTTCGTCGTCTTTCACACGTCGACGGTGTGAAGGCACTCGCCTTCATCAACAACCGCTCGTTTTTGCCACCGCTTCGCGGAGAACTTGAAAAGTTGAAAGTGAACTACCGGATGCTCGACAGCTTGAAAGGGAAGCGCGAACGCGTCGAGACGCTCCGCGAATTCCGTAAAGGTGAATACCCGCTCCTTATCACGACTGGTCTTGCTGCACGCGGTCTCGATATTGAAGATGTGACACACGTCGTCCATTTCGACTTACCGGAGTCAATTGATGACTTCATCCACCGTTCTGGCCGTACCGCTCGTGGTAATGCGGGAGGGACTGTCCTTTCCCTCGTGACGACGGATGACCTGCCGCACTTGAAATCGTTCGCGCGTCAACTCGGTGTCGAGTTGAAAGAGCTCGAAATCTATCGCGGTGACGTGATTGAGAAACGGATTGAGGAGAAGCCTCCTGTCGTCAAACGTCCTGCGAACAAGCGAGGACCGCGCCGATGAAAAAAGACCGGAAAGTAATTCCCTTCCCTTTGCTCGTCGAAGAGTCCGAATTGCTTGCCGAACTGAAAAAGTTGTATGAGCAAGCGGCTCTTGCGCGAAGCACACAGTGGACGAACTATATTCAAGAGATCGCATCGGAAGGGACATGGCACTTAAAAGATGCCGAACTCTTCCGTGACCTCTTCATCGATTGGGCCGTCTTCTTTGAGACGGATGAGGATGGGATGACACCCCATGGTCGCTACTTGGCCGACCATAAGAGCGACATGTCCCCTGCCCTCTATCACGCACTCCGTGGACTAGCTGTCCCGCGTTGTAGCATCTTTGAAGTCACAGAAGACGGTCAGTTGAAAGATTGGGAGTCAAAAGAGACATACGCTGTTCAGTTACCAGAAGAACGTGAGACCGGCGACCTCATTCTCGGGAAGCTACTCGATATCCGAGGCAGTTGGCGTTTCGGTTCGGCGTTTCTCGCCTTACCTGCGAAGATGTCTGGGAATGTCGCAGATCTGTATATCGACTTTACAGATGAAGTCGGTCCCGGTGCCTTTTTGGAGCAGTTCCCAGAGTTCTGCGCGGAACTGATTGACTTGTTGCTTGATTTAGAAGAAGGCGTCATCATACCGAAACCGACTAAGTAAAAAAAAGCAGGATCAGCATGCAATCATCCCCTCACCATGTTGATCGGTACAAGTTCAGTATTCCAACGCTACTAAAAAGAGCGGGTATACCAAGACCCGCTCAAGTTTTATGAAACTCCGAAATCCATCGGAGTTTTTTTATTTTCCAAAGGCTGCTGAACATGATCCAATCACAGATGAAACACCGAAGAGGTCTAGCAAGGCTTCGCGCGCATCTGGTCCTGCATCTTTAGCCGCGAGTCGAACAGCTTGTTTGAGTGACGCTGTCTTACTTAATTTATCTTCTCGTGACATCTGATAGTATGGTTTGATTGCTTTAACAAACTTCGTAGCACCACCGACAGATTTCAAGGCAGATTTGATTTTAAGGATTTTCGCTGGAGTAAAATTGATGACGATTGCAGTTCCAACGGCTCCTACACAACCTGCAATTGAACCTATACTAGCCTTTCGAACACCCGCTAAATCTTGTCTTTCATCCAAATCAAGTGTGAAACTTACTTCATTCTCAAGGTATATTTTTATGGCTTCCTCGCCCTGCATAATCACTTCATCCGGCATATTCTCGATTGCAGTAAGGATCTCAATTAACTGTAAGTCCTGTTCATTCAAATCTTCAGCAGCGTTAACTGAACCTCCTGGTATAAATGAGGTAGACAAAACAAGTATCATCACCATCATAACTGATATGAATTTCGATTTTATAGACAAGTTAATTCTCCTCCTTCGTTTTTACTACAAACTTAAGCACTACAGCGATTAGAAAAATTGCAATGGTTATAACCGCTTTACTATTCTCAGACAAGCCATCCACAAAAAAGTGTATAACAGTAATGGCTGCGAGGAGCAGGATATAAATCCACTCTTTAGTCGAATTTTTCATTTATATAACCTCCCATTCACTCGCAAATTAACATACTGAAATTTGGAATGTAAGCCCGAAAAAGATGTTCTAAGGGGCAAGACATATGTCTATATTTAGAGTTGTACAAAACAAAAAAACGGACAACTATGTCCGCTTAGGCAGTAGATGAGTCATTTTCACCGTTATAACGTTATCGTAGCAATCATCATTCATAATAATGATGACCTACGTTTTGGATGAACCCCATCTTTTCATATTTTTATCTGACATATACGTCAATCTGTTTGAGCATATCACGCGCTTCTTCATTTTCAGGCGTGATTGCCGCACTCGAGATTTGTTTCCCATCCTCGTATACATCGATGACAACACCGTCTTTCGCTTGGCGCGTTTGGTACAGACGGCCATTCGCATAGAACGCTTGATCCACCGAATCGAGAACTTCCCGGGTCGTTTGTTTCCCGGTGTTCAAGTCGATAACGACTTCCTCGCCGTCCTCATTTAAGGCGAACAGGTTGTGACCTGACACTGTATAATCCCAAAATTCCTGACCTTCAGCCAATTGAACAACTTTCCTCGTTTTTGTATCGTAAGCGAAGAGTCCTGGATTCGGATCCTCAACATTGATTTCCTCTTCCCCTTCTCGGATTACTTCGTACGAGCTGACACCGACAGGGATGTACCGTGTTTCTGTCGTCTGTGAAAATAAATCGGTAACGTAAAATCGATTCGTATTGATGACATGGGTGATAAATCCTATATCCATGCTCAATTCTTTGACGGTCACCTCATTCATCGCTCCATTAAACGTGGCGAGCATTGTTTTTTCTTCACCGTCATACCCATCTCGATAGATTAAGTTTAACTGGCCATTATTCAGAAATGCGCCTGCCCACACCCCGTTCACGATGTCGTATATTTTTGAATCACTGGCATCGAATGAAAAGGTCGATAACTTTTCTCCATCTTCTTGTTTAAACACGATGAGCTCTTTCATCCCATCCTGACCGACCCCGATATATCCGTCTTCTGTTCGAATCGATTGGGCATACGTCCATCCATTCATGATTCTATGAACGGAACGCGCATCTCCATTCAAACGTTCCCGATATCGCAGTCCCTCAGCTATATAGTTCAAGTTTGACGTGATGTGACTCTCTTCAGTCGTCACTTCAAACCGCTGTTCAACATCATCCTCTGTGCTATAACCAATCTCTACCACTGCGTCTTCCCACACTGATGGATTCGAACTGATGTCTAACGCCCATTCTGCTTTCGGTTCCGTCGCATCAACGGCAAACGTCCCAAGCCCAATCACGATGGCCGCACCGAGCGCGGCCACATTCCACATTCGTTTCATTTTCTCACCTCACACATTCAGTTTCGTCTGTAAAAATCTTCGACCTAGCCAAATCGTCACACTTGTCCATACGACCAATACCATACCGACGTACACGATCGTCTCATCATAAATCAGTCGATTTGACAGGAACGCGTATCCTAAAATTGGAATGGTCAAGATGACAACTAGGATTGACAAGCTAAGTACCGGTGACCACATCGTCCGTTGCCATAAACTCCGTTCAATCAACACGAATGCGAAGATGAAGAGCACAGCAATCGTGATTATCAATTGATGAATGATGAAGTTGATGAGTGAAGAAGGATACATAACCATTAACATCCCATGGTAGGAAATAGCTTGCTCGAATGAGCCTCCCATGGGTATCATCTTTCCATCAAACCAACTCGTGAACGCTATGTACTGCAATTTGAGGGCAATCCATTCGATGGCAAATAACCCTAACGTCATCATTAAAATGGTAGCGAGTTTAGCGAAGAACAATGTCATCCGTTTTTGTGGCATCGTGAGCAGTCGCATCATGAACGTCCCTCGTCCTTGAAAATCGCGATACCAGATCCATACGCTGTACAGCAACACGGCAGCAACGGCAATTCCGAGTGATAAAAGATAAGGAGTGCCATTTAAGTAATTTAAAAATGATAGTTGATAGTCCGCATTTCCTTCACGTCGCAACTGTTCATAAAAGTTTGTTTCGTCCCATAAAAAGTAACCGAGATATCCAAACTGTATAACGATAAGACCTGCGACTAATGTCAAGAACGGTTTCGTGACACGTTCAACTTCCCAACTCAATAGTTTCAATAGATTCATGCCCCGTACTCCTCTCTCATCACATCGACGATCGACTTCCCGTGAATAAAACGGACATCCTCGACGTCAAACTCTCGAACGATGCGTCCGTTATTCAACATGACTGCCTTGTCGATCAAGTACTCGATATCCTCTATTTCATGTGTCGTAATGAGGACGCCCCGGTTCTCCATGATTTCACTTGAGAACAGTTCAACAATCTGTTCTTTCGAAAAGACATCGATTCCTGAGAACGGCTCATCGAGCAATAGATAATCCGGGTCTTGGGCAATGCCGAGCGCAAGATTCGCTTTGGCGAGCGTCCCTTTCGATAACTCGCTCAACTTATCTTCCGGGAATAATTTAAAATCTTCGACGAGACGAGCAAATAATGCCGAATCAAATGTCGGATAGAAATCTTTCATAAACGCTTCACATTGCTCAATCGTGAAATGAATTGGGAACATCGCATGGTCGGCGACAAAGGCGACACGATTCAAATCAATTGGTTTTCCATCAATCAATACCGAACCTTTATCGAAAGGTGTCAATCCCATGATGCCTTTCAATAACGTTGATTTCCCCGTCCCGTTCAGCCCGATCAGGCACGTGATTTCCCCTTTATTCGCTGTGAACGAAACGTCTTCAATAACTTGTTTCCGGCGATAGCGCTTTTTAACTCCCAACACTTCGATCATCGTACGTCCCCTCCTTGTACTGTCGTTTAATCTTATCGACCAGCTCGTCTACCGAGACGTCGAGTTCTTGAATCGCTTCCACAAATACCGCGACCGCGTCATCTACAATCTCAGAGCGGATTTGTGCCAATACCGTACCATCTGTCGTTACACGACTCGGTCGATTTCGTTCGGTCGTAATCAATTGTTGGTCCTCCATTTCTTTGAACGCTTTTTGAACGGTGTTCGGATTAATTTTTAAATCGTTCGCTAGTTCTCGCCGGGATGGCATTTCATCCCCGGCTTTCAGTTTACCGAGTGCCATCTTCTTCTTGAAGTAGTCGACGACTTGTAGGTAAACTGGTGTCCTCGTATTGAATTGCATGTTCATCACCTTTCTAAGTGTATGACATGGTTAATACACTTTCTAACTGTATTATTAGCGTAATACACTAAGACGTCAATCATTTTTTCAAATTTTCTCCAAACAAAAAACATCTGACACGTGCGTCAGATGTTAAAACGTTCAGTCAGAGCACGCTATCTGCCCCTCTTTTCGGGTCGACGTCCCGAAGATACAAATCTTCCCCAGGCCAGTACCGGCGCTTGTATTTCTCAAGCCGTGCTGTCGGATCACCGAGGTATGTATCCCGGTTCAATACTCGCTCGTACCGAACTTTTCGGGGACAGTCGAGATAAATCACATAGTCGAAATAAGAACGCCATTCAGGACGTTGTAGAAAAATCCCTTCTACGACAACCGTATGCGCAAATGATACGTCCACGATCTCTTCTGCGATGATATCTCGCTCATACACGTAACGAGGTAACGTCAATTCCGTCATCCCATTCCTCAATGGACGAAACAGTTCACGTTCTAAGCGCGAGACGTCCCATTGAAGTGCGTAATACTCCACCGGTTCAGGCTGTCCGGTCTCATAGCGTCTGTCCCGTTCAACGATATAGTCATCGATGTGAAGAACGTAAATACTCGGCTCATTGCTTAAATGTGAGACGAGCGTCGTCTTGCCCGCTCCGCTCAGTCCATCAATCGCTACCACAAACGGTCGATTCTCTGAGTGCATCGAACGCGCCGCACGGATGACGTCTAATATGTTCATATCGTTCCTCCTCACACAAAAGAAGTCAGCTCACGAATGAGCTGACTTCAGTTTACCAGAGTACCCAACCACGCGCTCCTGGAGGCGCACTCTCAATCAAGTGCCAGATTGGAACGGTGTATGCAAATGCGATCAAGACAAATGTCACGGTAATCCATAGCTTCCAATTCTCGAAGTAACGCGGTGTATCCATCGCCGCCTCTTCTGTTTCAGCGAGCGGGAATTCTTCTTCGCCTTTTGGAGCGAGGAATGACAAGTTGAACATCGAGTAGACGAAGATGAGAACAGAGATGAACAAAATCGTTCCCCCGATTGCCATCATGACATGATATGGGATCCATTCACGCGTCAATGCATCTGAGAAATAAGTTGCCGGACCCGTACGACGTGGATTCCCGTTCAATCCTGAGATATGCATTGCATAGGACATGATCGCCATACCGAACGCCCATGTTCCTGCTTGAATCAATCCAAGCTTGTTCATCGCCTTCGTCAACGTGCGACCGCGTAGGACTGGGACGAGCCAGTACGCTGTTCCGAAGAAGGTTAAGGCGACGGCAGTACCTACTGTGATGTGGAAGTGTCCTGTGACCCAAAGCGTATTGTGGACCATTGCATTCAATTGGTGCGAAGCGTTGATGATTCCACCTGCGCCAGCCGGGATGAAGAACAACATCCCAACGAAAGGAGCAAGGAAGCGAACATCGCCATATGGCATTTTCTTCACCCATCCGAACAGTCCTTTCGCGCCAAGGGCACGACCACGAAGTTCAAACGTCGCAAAGAGCGAGAATGCTGTCATAAATGATGGGATGACGACTAAGAACGTCAAGATGACTTGAACGAATTTCCAGAACGGTTCAATCCCTGGCTCTGTCAACTGATGGTGGAAACCGACCGGGAATGAGAAGAGTAAGAACAGCAAGAACGCCATCCGCGCCAACGCATCCGAGAAGATCTTCCCACCAATCACTTTCGGTACGACCGTATACCACACGATGTATGCCGGCATGAGCCAGAAATAAACGAGCGGGTGACCGAAGTACCAGAACAATGTACGAGATAACTCGATTCCGACTGTATCCGTCCACCCTAACGAGAGCGGAAGTAGTTGGAATAAAATCGTTGCTGCAACACCAAGTGTCGCAATGTCCCAAAGAAGCATCGTCATGATACTCATATACGCCGGAAGTGGTGGATGAATACCAGGGTTGTCACGCTTGTAATCCGCATACATGCGGAACATCGCGAAAGACGACAACCATGTCCCGACTACGAATAACACGAGTCCGACATAGAAGAGCGGATCTGCCATGAGCGGCGCATAAAACGTATATAAGACCGTCCCTTTATTGGCCAAAATCATGACGGTTACCATGACAGCACCGATGATCATCGTCCAAAAACCGAGCCAAGCGACACGTGTCGGGAACGATTCAAAACGACCGAACGACTTCGCCAATAAGGCATATAAAAGACCGATAATGAACATCGTCGTAAAGACGATTCCAAGCATGATCCCGTGCGCAGTCAGAAGTTGATAGTATCCAAAAATTTCAGGAATGACACCCGTCCGAATCAATGTCTGAGTCAATCCAGCTAGCGCCCCAATCAAGATGGCGAGAACGGATACGAGAACATGTCCGTAGGCAAGACGCGCCTCTTTTGCTCCGATACTTGGAACCGGTACGCCGCGCTCCATCTCCCATTGCTTCAGTTTAGATGATACGTCATTCATTTATTCCACCACCTTGATTTTAGTCGACATCATGTGATGCCCTGTACCGCAATATTCGTTACACAAGATTAAAAATTCGCCAGCTTCCTCGAATGTGTACGTCAACGAGTTGATATGTCCCGGGACGATCATCATGTTGACCGGCGTACCCGTCAACTGAAATCCGTGGACGACGTCAGGTGATGTCACGAGGAACGTCACTTTTGCCCCTTTTGGAATTTCAACATTCCCTGGTGTGAACGTAAACGCTTGTGCGATCATGACGAGCTCGTATTCATTTTCACCAATTTGATGAAGTCCTGGTTTGTCGAACGGAGCCGTCTGATTTACTTTTGCCGGGTCAATCAAGTCTGCATCCGATGCGGGTTGATTACCTGCCGCGAATGCGGATACCCCGAGAACAGTCAGGAAGACTGCGAGTAGAATGATGCCGAATGTAAGCCAATATTTTTCTAGTTTATGAATATGCATGATGAGACCCTCCTCCCTGAATTCTTATCGAGTGACGAATAAGTAAAAGACTGATGACCACATGGCGATGATGACACCCGCCACGATCATGACCGATGTGAACGTTCCTTTTAAATTCGGTTCTTGTCCATCTTTATGTTCCACGTGTAAGACCCCTTTCGCTTGTTTTTCCACCTTTATTGTATGCAATCGCTCTGGTGATAATATGTGATATTTATCACTCCAAAAGTGACAATCACATCAATTTTGCGTAGTTTCAACACATAAAGTTCACATTTGTACAAAACCAATCCACAAAAAAACCGCCTCCACATGGGGCGGTTTACAAACGACATATTCCTGCCGGGCAGCCTTCGCAATGGCATAACTCTTTTAAAAAGTCGACATCGCGAATGATGATTGATTTCGTTGTTGTGCTGATGACTCCTTCTTTTCGCCACTGACTGATCAATCGGTTCACCGTCTCACGCGGTGCTCCAATCAGTTGTCCGAGTTCTCCGTCAGACGGATGACGAGGAATCACGATTGCACCTTCTTCCTCCACTCCATGCATCGCGGCCATTCGAAGTAACGTCGAAGCCAATGCACCAGGTTTTCCATACAACAATAAGTCGCGCACTTTCATTTCGGAATGCTTACGCATCATTGATGTCCAGCGCAAGATTTCTCCGGCAAAACGGATATCGCGCTGCATGAGCGATTCTAACTCTCGTTTTGAAATCGTCCCGATGGTACTCTCTTCAGTCGTTTCGATGCTATACGAACTAGGGAATGTCTCCACGATGTCAAACTCACCAAAGAAATCATCCGATCCATACATGAACATGACGAGTGGATTTCCCTTTTTCGTGATTTTCGTGAATTTGACAGATCCACTCTTCAAATAAAAGAACTTATCACACTTCTCACCTTCCCAACACACGATACTCGCTTTTGGATGATGTTGAAGCGTCATCATTTCGAGTAACAGCTGTTTCGTTTCATCTGAGAATACAAAACTGTTCGGTTGGGTCGTTCCACATTGCATTGACATAGGTCGGTGCTCCCTCCACGTTTCATTCGTCCGTTCCATTTATGACTTTATTATACAGGAGTGTGACAGGGAGTATCATAAAAGTATGTGACATTTCAAACAATCTTTTGAAAATAAAAAGATTCGGGTATGACCCCGAATCTTTACATCGATTCATCGTTGAATCAGTCGAATCAATTGTTCAGCCGGTTTGAAGTTCGGATACCGGACTGGTAAATCAAATTTTGTCGTATTTCTTAAAATAGACTTCGCGTGGCTGAATGTCTCAAAACTCGTTCGCCCATGATAGGCCCCCATTCCGCTCTCGCCCACTCCACCAAACGGTAGATTTGGGTTCGTCAAATGCATGATGACATCGTTCACACACCCGCCACCGAAGGAAAGGTGCTTCATGACGGTTCTTTCCACGTCCTTTGACTCTGTAAAGAGATAGAGCGCCAATGGGTGTGGTCGGTCTGAGATGAACTCGATCACTTCATCCAATTGACGATATGGAATGACTGGTAAAATCGGACCGAAAATCTCATCTTTCATCACATCAGCATCTTCATGAAGATTCGTCATGACGGTCGGCGCAATTTTAAGCTCATCCCGGTTCATCTCTCCACCGAACACAAGGTCACCTTCTGTCAAATAGTGAGCCAAACGGTCGAAGTGTGATTCATTGACGATGCGCGTGTATCGTTTCGTGCCGACACCATTCCCAAACATCGCAAACGCTTCTTGTTTAATCGCTTCTAAAAATGCTTCTTGTTGCGATTCGTGGACGAGCACATAGTCTGGTGCGACACATGTTTGACCGGCGTTCATCCATTTACCCCAGGCGACACGTTTTGCCGCAATGGAGACGTTCGCATCTCCGTGAACGATGACTGGTGATTTCCCACCTAGTTCGAGCGTGACTGGCGTCAGATGCTTCGCTGCCGCCTGATTGACGATTCGCCCGACTTGCGTCGATCCCGTGAAGAAGATGTAATCCCATTTTTGTGCCAACAGCTCTTGCGCTGTATCTTTATCCCCTTCGACACTTGCCACATATCGATCGGTGAAGGCACGCTCGAGCACCTGCGTCAGGACACGCGCAACATTCGGCGTCAATTCTGAAGGTTTGACAACAGCTGTATTCCCTGCGGCAATCGCACCAATGAGCGGAGCAACAGCCAATTGGAATGGATAATTCCATGGAGCGATGATCAACACCGTGCCGTACGGCTCATATTGAATCTCACTCTTCATCCCAAGATGAATCGCCGTCCCACGGACACGCTTCGGACGCATCCACCGCTTCAATTCACGCGTCGTTCGTGAAATTTCATCGTAAATAAATCCGATTTCCGTCGTATACGCATCCAATTCGGACTTGTTCAAATCTTCGCGAAGCGCCTCTAGCAAATCCGCTTCATAATGCTTAATGGACTCCTTTAAAAACGTCAGCATGCTCAAACGAAATGCCATCGATTTTGTCGCCTGTGTTTTAAAGAAGCGGCGCTGTTTCTGGACTAGCTCGTCAATCGTCAACTGCTCAATCGGTGCCAGCATGAACTTTCCTCCTTATGATTCATCACATTTATCTCATTTTATCATCGTGTGAAACGCGAATCTAAAAAAACGCTTTCATCAACCTACTATAATACAAAGCGTTTAAATGTTTAAACGCTTAATCATATAGTAAGCGATTGCTTCCCTCGTGTCAAAACATCCGTACTCTTTTTCGCGCGCTGATCAGAAAGAGCAGGCTTGCGCTCCCTAAAATCAAGCCGGTCAGTGTGAACTGCTGGACGATCGAGAGTGGAAGAACACTTAAGAATGATGACCCCGCTACCGTTCCGAGAGAGAAAAAGGCATAAAACGCCCCGTATGCTTTCCCTCGATTTTGTGGAGAGGTCGATTGGATCAACAACGTATTAATGGCCGGGAATAAAATGGCAAACCCGACACCATATAAGGCAAGTACCCCATATAGGCTAGTTTGTACACCCGATTGTCCAATTAACACCTGGCTTATCCCGATGATAGCCACCCCAAGTGCGGTCAACTTTGTCGGAGAGAATCGATCAAACAATCGGTTCGTCGGCAATAAAAAGAACAGGACGGCTACCACGCCGAACATACTGAGCAATGTCCCGCTCAATCGTGAATCATATCCAAGTTCCTGCACATGGAGCGGCAGTAAAAAGGCGAGCGCCCCTTGAGAAAACATGAGGAAAAAAGCGCCCCAATAGGCACGAAGCACTTTCGGATCCGGTTTTTCCCGTGTCCTCTCTTTTTCTATTATTGTCTCGACCGTTTGACTTCCTCGCATTGTCACAATCGTCACGATGAGAATCACCCAACCGAATAAAGAGACGAATAAAAAGACAGTTGGTGGCGATGTGATGCTTGCGACGATACCGCTGAATGCTGGACCGATAATGGCAGCTAACCCGACGAAACTACCGGTAATGGCGACTTTCTTACCTTGACGGTTCATCGCGGTGACGTTCGCCGACAGCGTAAATGCAGCCGGGACGATGAGTCCGGCCATAAAGCCATGAATACACCGTACAAACAGCAACATAAATGCTGAGTCGACGAACTGATAAGCCAATAAACTGAAGCTCGTCAGAAACAAGCCGAGAACCAAAACCCGATATGGACCATTTCTGTCAGTCCATATACCAGATAACATATTTCCAAACGTGTTCGTCAACGAATAGATTGCAATGGAAAAGCCAGCGATAAACGAGGATGCCCCAACGGATACCGCAAATGTGCTCATGATCGGAAGTTGGGCGAATAAATCAAAAAAGGCAAAGAATACGATTGCATATAATATAAAACGTGATGGAGTTTTCATCGGACAATTCCTCTTTCCCGTGATCTTATTCTTAGTCTAGCTGGAGCTCCACCCGTTTCATAGGGATGAATAGGTTTAGACACAAAAAATCCCTACAGCCAAAGGCTATAGGGAAAATCGCTTAGTTTGTTACTTCGACGGCTGTGTCGAGAGCGACACGAATCATTTCATCAAACGTCGACTGACGCTCTTCTGAAGTCGTCTCTTCACCCGTCAACAAGTGGTCAGAGATCGTGAGGATCGTCAACGCGTTCACTTTATGTTTCGCTGCAAGCGTGTAAAGACCTGCTGCTTCCATCTCGATCGCGAGGCAACCGAAGTCCGCCCATTTCTTGAAGTGATGGAAATCATCTTGATAGAATTGGTCAGCCGTGAAGATTTGTCCGACTTTGACCGGGATACCTGCTTTTTCTGCATTCATATACGCACGATGTAGGAGGTCGAACGTCGCTGTTGGCGCATAGTCCATTCCGTTGAAACGAACACGGTTTTGTCCCATTTCACTTGATGCGCTCATCGCGATAACAACGTCACGTACTTTAACATCTTCTTGAATTCCGCCCGCTGTTCCGACACGGATCAAGTTTTTAGCACCGTACGACATGATGAGTTCATTCACGTAAATCGACATCGATGGGACACCCATCCCTGTACCTTGCACTGAGATGCGTTTTCCTTTGTATGTTCCCGTGAAGCCGTACATGCCACGAACTTCGTTATATAATTCGACGTCTTCTAAAAACGTTTCCGCGATATACTTGGCGCGAAGCGGATCCCCTGGAAGTAATACCGTTTCTGCAATTTGTCCTTCTTGAGCTCCAATGTGTACACTCATGTTTGAATTCCTCCTTTAAGCTTGTCGTTGAACTTGTTCCCGAAATTCGTTCGGAGTAACACCGACTTGTTTTTTAAAGACCTTTCGGAAATATTTGTCGTCCGAAAAGCCGACTGCTTGGGCGACTTCATAGATACGCTGTCTACTCGTTTCTAACAGGCGCTTTGCTTCATTCATCCGAATTGTCAACACGTACTCAGATAGATTCACGCCATATTGTTGTTTAAATCGTCGTGAGATATACTCCCGACTTAAGTAAAACCGTTCACTCATTCCTTGCAAACTCAGCTCTTCCGCAAAGTGCTGTTCAATGTACGTACCAATTTGGGCAATCGGATCCTCACTCGAATCCGTCATCACGCCCGCTAACGCCCGTGACAACGTATCGTTTAGTACATCCGGGTCGATCGGCTTCAACAGATAATCAAAGCTCCCGTACTGGATGGCCCGGCGCATGTACGAATATTCATCGTAACCTGTCAACACAACGAGCTTAGAGGATGAAGCGTGGTCGTGTACCCACTCCATCAGCTCGATTCCATCACAATGTGGCATTTGAATATCCGATAGAATTAAAGCCGGTCGCTCCTGCTCGATGAGCGCCTTTGCCTCAAGTCCGTTCTTCGCCTCGAGTACGGCCTTCACACCGAACCGTTCCCATTCGCCGAGTAATTTTACCGCTTCCCTTACTGGAGATTCATCATCTACAATCAACACTTTCGTCATGATGCCACCCCTTCATCCGTTGCCGGGAAACGCATCATGATTCGAAAACCGCCTGTTTCAGGTGTAGCCAACATAAATTCTGCCTCCCGATTATAGTTTAACATGAGTCGATCACGAATGTTTCGTAATCCTGTGCCCTCTGTGTCATAAAATGTCGAGTCCCCTTGTTCAATACGTGACATGACCCGTTCCCATTCTTCCGTCGTCAAGGAACGTCCGCTGTTCTCACAGCGAATCACGAGTGTCGCCCCTTCCATCCAGACCATCACGTCAAATCGATTCGCTAAAGCCGAGCCGTCTCGCTCGAACCCATGTTTGAAAAAGTTCTCTGCGAGCGGCTGTAAAATCATCTTTGGAACAATCAGTTCATGGAGGTCCTCAGGGACTGAGACGCTCACTTGAAACTGATTTGGAAAACGAACGTCTTGCAGGCGAATGTATGAGTTCAAATGCTCGATTTCTTTCTTTAGCGTGACCATCGACTCTTCTGGATGCATCGTATATCGCATCATCGAAGAGAGTTGTGTGATCAATCGATAGACTGTTTTGCCATCTCCCTTTAAAGCCAGTGTGCCGATCGACTGTAACGCATTGAATAAGAAGTGCGGATTAGTTTGCGCCTGTAAGGCACGTAGTTCATTCGTTCGGTTCTCTAAGGCAAGCTTATACTCCCGTTGAATCAGATCGTCGATTCGCTCAATCATCCGCTTGAACTGTCTCCCGAGTACGCCGAACTCATCATTTCCGAGGGAATCGAACGAGACCGTCATATCGCCTTGCTCAATTCGCCAAATGTTCGAGGTCAACGTTTTAATCGGAGTCGTCAGTTTCATCGAGGCGTACGTGGCGCCAATCAATGCCAGAATGAGTGAGATGATTCCGACTAACAAAATAATGAACGATGTTCGTGAAGCCGGCTCGGTCAAGAGCTGATCTGGAATCGACTTCCCGACATAGAATTGCTGATGGTCGAACTCAAACGTTCTCGTGATTTGATGATGGTTTCCATCGGTCGAGAGCGATCTCGGTTGAAACGACGAGGGAATCTCGCCATCTCCAAGATGGGCGAACACACGATTGTCCTCACCAACGAACCAAAGACTTTCCTCCGGACTATTTTGAAGAGAAGCCAACTGTCCGATGAACAGATCTTCCGGGATATCGAGCGACAGAATCGCGAGCGGTTCGTCCGTTTCAATTTTATCGAGTCTGAAATGGAGGGTGACGACATCTTCTTGTGTCATGATTGGTCCGAAATCATGATACGGGATGAGCGGATGTGATGCTTCAAGTAGGATGCGACTTTTCGGATTATTCAACAACTGTCGTTGGACAGCGCTCGGTTCTTTTTTGGAACGCGGTGATACTTTCATTTTATACGCTGCGAATGAATCCATGTCTTCAAGCATCAACAGCTGAATTTGCGCCACGTCTTCCCGGGACAAATACATTGCGAGGAGCGCTCGTCGCACTTCAATCTCCGTTTCTCTTAACGACAGTCCCGGTCCGTATTCCAGTATGTCCAATACGTCACGATCCGCGTATAGGCTAGTCGGCAAGCGACTCAAGTCAGAGATATAGCGTTCCATCTGACGTGTCCCCCGTTCAAGCGACCATTCCGTCATTTCAAGACCGCGTTCACGTTCTCGATCCTCCACATACCAAAATGAAATGAATGTCGCGATAATGACTGGCACGATGATGGTTAATGCAATCATTCCTGTTAACTTTGTCCGAATGCTATTCACCGACATCCCCCCTACCCCATGAGTATATCATGCGTTATGCAAACGTTTGCAAGAATCATAAAAAAGAATCCTCATTTCTTTCGAAACAAGGATTCAGCGACTATTAATAGGATTCCATTAAATCAATGAGTTGTGGTCCGTGTCCCATTTCTCGTGCCACATCAATCGGTGTCATCCCCTCTTCGTTCTCGATGGTCACGTCTGCACCGTGATCAAGTAAGAGGAGGACCGTCTCAGGATCGATGTCGTCATTATAGAACAAGTTATGGAGTGGTGTTTCGCCATATTCGTCTTGAATGTTCACATCCGTCACATTTGCCAGTTCCGCTTCAATTTCTTCATAACTCGCATTCATGAACGTCAATTCTTGAATCGGTTCACCTAATTCCATTCCCCAATCCTCTTCGAGATCTTCGCTCATTGCCGATGCGACAAGGTCAGATAAATCATCGTTCATGACGAGCAAGGCGATGATTGCTCCGTTTCCGATGACAGTCAATAGAATCATCGAAATGATAGAGGCTTTCACATATCCCGCTGTTTTAAAGACCGGTACGTTTTCTTCGCCCGCATGTGTCGCAATCGCTGCGATGCGTTTCGGTAACGTCGGATGCGTCGACAACAGTTCACTATATTTCGCGATGAATCCGTTCTCTCGGCTCGCTTCATACAGATAGTCAAACTCATTCACTTCTTTCGCGAGCGGTCCCCCGATCGCAAGTACGGTCAACGCTTGTTTCGCCGCTCCAAAGTCTTGAAGATAATGCGCTGCCATTCGGTCACACGTATATTCACATGCACGCGAATAAGCTGATCCTAAAAACGGAATGATGCTACCAAGTAAGACAACCCATTGTTTTTGAACGTGGTTCCGACGAATATGTGCCAATTCATGTGCGATGACAAACTCGACTTCTTTCGTCTGTCCAGTACGTGTCAATTCCACGACATCAGAATATAAGATGACCATATTCTTTTGGAAGAATCGCGTGGCGAAAGCATTTAACACACCACCGGCCTGTAAGATATACACATCTGGCAACAAACGAATCCCCATCTCAGCCCCGACGCGTTGAACCAGCTCATGAAGCTCGGTGAACTGACGAGGCGTCACCTTGACACCGTTCGTCCGAATATACCCGATCTGAATCCAGTGCGTAAACATTGAGAGTGCTACGATCGTCCCGATGATCCACAAGAAAAGACCGAACGATGCAATCGTCAGTACGATTCCTAAAATCAAGACAAGTACGCTTGCTGCGACTAATAATGAGAAGTATAAATTTTCTCGTTTATGTACCAAGTTTGAATGATTCATCTAAATTCCCCTTCTTTTTCCAAAATACATGTTTAATTATACCGTTCCTTCCAGAAGAAACAACGAAAAAAATAGAAACTGACGGATTCGTCAGTTTCTAGCGGATGGTCACTTGATAGAGTTTGTCGTCTTGCGATTGCGGATTGCCTCGTCCGTCCGTATTGTTCGAAATAAAATACAACGTATCGTCGTTCAACCACACATCACGAATCCGTCCTACCCCTTCGACAATTGTCGTGACTTGCTTCGTTTCACGATCGATGGCCACGAGCCGCTCATTCCGAAGTGTCGCCATGTATACGTACCGTTCATCGGTCGCAATTCCAGATGGTGCCCAAGACGTCTCACCAACTTCAAACCATGGCGTGATAAGACCTTCTCGTTCCTCGTTTGCCTCAATGAGTGGCCATCCATAATTGTTTCCTTCTTCTATCACGTTGACCTCGTCATGTCCACTCGCCCCATGCTCACTCGCATAAAGCGTATCATCCATCCGGCTGAGTCCTTGAGGGTTCCGATGACCAAGCGAATAAATCCAGTCGGTCGGTTCGCCTTCACCCGATAATGGAATTCGTAAAATCTTCCCCGCCAAAGATGACTCGTTTTGAGCAAGTTCTGGTACGAGCGCATCGCCCGTCGTCACCCAAAGATACGCTCCATCGACTAATAGACGTCCGCCGTTATGGAAACGTGCCCCTGGTATCTCGTCAATCAAGACACCAGTTTCCTCGAAGCGTTCTCCATCCCACGTCAACTCTACCACCCGGTTCTTGACGTCTCTTCCCGATGAACCGTACGTATGATATGCGTAAAGGATGCCACTCGATTCAAAATCGTCGCTCAGCGCGATGCCGAGGAATCCTCCTTCACCAATCTCAAATACGTCTTCGTCCAAGTTCACGTCAGATTGCGTCGCGCTACCGGAATCATCGATTACCGTGATGGTCCCACCACGTTCCGATACGAACCATTTGTCCGCACTTCGAGCGAGTGACCACGGGATCTCTAGATTCTCAGCGACGGCGGTCACTTCCCCGATGTTCAGTTCCGTCTCTTTAGTGGTATTCGATTCTTCAGATGTTGCCGACTCATCACGAGTCGATTCTTCAGCAGGTGGTGGCTCCGTACCTTCGTTCGTCGGTTCTGGCGTACATCCCATAAGAAACAATAGTGTCACAATCCCAATTTGACGTTTCATGTCGGTTCGCCTCCCTTTCCTTCATCATACCCTTGTTTTACGAACGCTGTGAAGGTTCCGGTGGGCGGGCCGGCAAACGGGTTGCGATGATGAATGCAATCACGGCCGCAATCATCGCCCCGATGAAGATCCCATTCAACCCGGTCGCGATGATTTGTTCACCTTGCAGACGGACAGACGCGCTTAACGTCTCCGTCACACTTTGATTGAAGAAATCTTCCAAAGACACTTGGGATAAGGAGCTGCTTTCTTTAAAATCATTGAGTACGACAAAGTTAAAGACGGCTCCAAAGACTGCTACACCGAGCGTTTGACCGACCGTACTTAAGAAGGAGTTGGTCGCAGTCGCCGTTCCTCGTTGCTGATAGGAAACGACGGTTTGTAAGACGACGATAAACATCGGCTGTGACAATCCGAATCCTACCCCAATCAAAGCCACCGCACCATATACCCAGAAATCCGAGCTTGATTGAGATAAGAGTGTCAACGTGAGGGTTCCGATGACGAGTAATCCCATACCAACCAATGCGCGACGTCTCGGGGATGCCACACCGAGCGTCCGTCCTCCGATAATCGATGTGAATGTCCATGCAACAGACAACGGCATTAACATGAATCCAGCCTCGGTTGCTGTTTTTCCCAATACGGCTTGCGCCCAAATTGGGATATAAGCTGACATGGAAACGAGCACCCAAGCTGCAAAAAAGACAGAGCCGTTGATGGCCGCAATCGTTGGTTGCTTGAGCAAATCAAACGGCAATAAAGGAGAGGTTGCTCTTCTTTCCGATAGGAAGAATCCCCCTAACAAAACAAGACTAAGTACGCCACTCCCGACGATGGTCGTCGTCCATTCATTCGTTTCACTGAACGTGATCAAGGCGTATAAAAACGCGGTCGTTCCTCCAGCGAACAAGAGAGCACCTTTCAAATCAATCCGCTCGCTCGTTTCAGCGACGGTTTCTTTGTAAAAGACGATAATCATGATGAACGAGAGTAACGCAAATGGCACGTTTAATAAGAATACGTAACGCCAAGACAGCGTTTCGACCAAAAATCCACCGATGACGGGGCCAAGCACACCCGATACACCCCAGACCGCACTTAGAATTCCTTGAATTTTCCCACGCTCTTCGTATTTATATAAATCTCCAATAATCGTCATCGAAATCGGAAGCACGGCTCCGGCCCCGAGACCTTGCAGCGCCCGAAAGACAATGAGTTGTTCCATTGATGTCGCTAACCCACATAACAATGAAGACACGGTGAACAACCCGATTCCAAACAACAGGACGCGCTTTCGCCCGAATAAGTCTGCCACTTTTCCATAAATCGGTGTCGAAACCGCTGTAAAAAGTAAGAAAGCGGCAAATACCCAGCTGACGAGCGTCGCTCCGTTCAACTCACTGGCGATGACCGGTGTCGCAACCGATACGACCGTCCCTTCAATCGCCGCTAAAAAGGTTGCCAATAAGAGGGCAACCGTCACATTTTTTCTCATTCATTCCATCTCCCCAAAAAAATAGTGGCGTCGGAAGGTTCCGAGCACCACTTCAACTGTCTATTATTTTGTGCGAGCCGCGTCCATTTGACAAGTGTCATCTTTCGATTCGAAAAAGAATTCTCTTAGTCGTTCATATGCGGCTTGTTCTTCTTGGACATATACCTTCCCACAAACAGTACCCGCTCGCATCATCCAGACCTCATCTGCCAACATGGCGGCGACGTCAAGTTGATGCGTTGAAAACACGATGGTCGCCCCCCGTTTGGCCTCTTGTCGCAATAGTTCGCTGAGCATTTGCATCCATAGCGGATCGAGTCCGTTCGTCGGTTCATCCAACAACAAGATGTCTGGTTCGTTTACAAGAGCTTGAGACAACAAGAGACGTTGCCGCATCCCTTTTGAGAGTTCGGAGACGCGCTTTCGTTTATGCTCGTACAGACCGACTCGTTTTAAAATATCCAGAGTCGGATGTGCCCCTTGCAAGGTAGCGTAGTAGATGAATGTCTCCTCAACTGTCCATGCCTCATCAAAATAGAAATCATCCGGCATATAGCCAAAACTCTCATTATATTTCGCGCGTTGTTTGATCGTATAACCATTCAATTGAATGTTGCCGGTACTCGGTTTGATGGTACCATTCATCAGATTCAACAGCGTCGATTTTCCGGCACCATTGCTTCCACACAACGCCACGATTTTCCCCGAGACGATATCTTCACGAATGGGATGGAGTGACCACGAATCACCGTATTTTTTCCCTACATCCAAACAGTTAATCATGACGATTCCCTCCGTACATCACCGTCGAGGCAAGCGATAACAAGAAACCACTTGCCGTAAGCAAGCTCAACCAGACTCCAGCATATCCAATCGGTCGATGCATCCAATTCAACAGATGGAGATAGACATCCCCAAACACATCTGAAGAGGATACAATCGTACTGGCCCATACACGCATCAAATCAAATCCATTCAGAAACAGCGCCACAATCATGCCGTTCACTTGCATACCGTAAGGAAGCCAGGAAACGATGGTCACGAGAAGCGTTGGCCAAAGCAACACGAGGATCGTCCATGTGAGGAAGGCCAGTAACATCGCTCGAATCCGCTTGCGCGCGATTAGTCCAAGCAAGGTTCCGAGCGCTGTCGCGTAGATTGTTAATCCAATCGCGTAGGAAAACAAAGTCATCCAAGCCTTACCTGATTGTCCGACAACGAGCGAAGCAACGAGGAAAGCCAACAGCAGAATAAGTCCTTGTGTCACGAGAAATGAACTGAATCGGACTAAAATCAACTTCCATTTAGGATAGGTAAATGTTGAGAGGAGATTCAATCGCTTCGATTCCTGTTCCTGTCCCCAATGAAGCGCTGTCGTCAATAAGATAAAAAGAGGAAGTAACAGACCGAGCACCGTGATGAGCGTTGCACTTACGTTTGTATAGTCCGCAGCAACAGGTAGTGCTTGTCCGAGTCCTCCGAGTAGAACGAGCGTGAGAATCCATATAACTAAGAATATATAGTTCTCACGCTGTCTCAGACTGCGCGCCCATTCCATTCGCCACAGTGACATCGATTATTGCCCTTCTTCTTCTGTATCCATGTCCATTTCGCTATCTTGATCCATTGAGCCTTCGCCATCCATCTTCATGTGCATCTCGCCGCGCTCCCACGAATGGTCTTTCAATTGTTCGAAGTCCATCATATCTCCACCATTCTCTTCGATATAGGCTTCAGCATCAGCCTCTTTCGCGAACGAGAGAATATTGTACGCCATTGGTGTTTTCGACTCTTTGTCGTACACGAACATCGCTTCGTCTAATTCGACCCACTCTTTCGTATTGAAATCTTTCACGTACATCGCAGCAATATCTTCTTCTTTTTGTTCAGGATACCAATCACGCATGAGACAACCGATGTCATCAAACGCATATCCTTTTTCATTTTCCATGATGGCTTCCGCTGCGAACTGCTTATCCATGACTTTCATTTTACACACTTCACACTCTGTTTCGCCCCATTTGATTTCAAACGGTTCTGCCGATGCACTCGAACATGCTCCGAGTGCCAATGATAATCCTGCGATGGATAATAATCCTGCTACTTGTTTATACGATTTCATGTCGTTTCCTCCCAAATATCCAAATGATAATAAGTAAAATGATACTCCCTAAATTCCAAATCGAACCGCTCCACTCCCACCTTGCTGTATAGGTTTGCGGTGAAAGGTCCGTCAACGATACATCGTTCGGACTTCTCAGAATGTTTTCTAATAGGAGAAGTCCCGGGGACCCGTATAATAATTCTAGCGCTTCATATGAATCAGTTAATAAGAACAAGTACGGTTCGGTTTGAAATGGGATTTCGCTATACCCGTCACGATCTAGGTCCAACGTCGTCCCACCCCAGACATTTCCTTGTACAACGTTGTCATGCGACTCGACCATCGTCACCGGTTCACGATTTCCTAACAGGTTATTTTGAAGAATCATCATCCCCGTTGCTTGCTTGAATTGAAAGCCGATATCGTTGCCGTTAATCGTATTCCGTTCAAGAATCGTTCCTACTGACTGCTCCGCGAACAAGCCGATATGATTTCCAGATACGTTCGTCATCTCGATGGTCGTATCGATTGCCTCATAGAGCATCAGCCCCGTCGCCGTTCCACCGAACTGGTCGTGTACATTCCCATTTTTTAAGACGACTCGATTCGTTCCCATAATCATCGCACCGGTCAAATTATGATGGAGTTCGGGCACCGAAATCACCACATCAGTCGGAAACATCAAGTGAATGCCGTAGCGTGAATGCGAAACGACCGGTCGAACGATTGTGTGCCGAGATCCATTCTCTATGTATATCCCGTCTCTCACTCTCTTCACTACAACTCCACGCAGTTCGGTCGCCTCACTATCAAGGAGCACCATCCCATCCGCCTGTCCATTCCCGTCAATGGACATTCGTGTGACTCGAACTCCATAACTATCCTCAATCAATAGTCCAGTACCAGCGGACTCGATCGACACATCAAGCAGTTGATGTCCGAGACCAGATACTTGGATGGCTGGTACATCGTCGTTCTCACATTGTTGTACTGATACACGTTCGAGAACAGCACCGGTTCCACGCATGATAAATGCGGGATGGCCACAACTCGTATATGTTTTTCCGTCTCCATCCACATGCTCATTCGACTCAATGACGATGGGTTCAGTCAACGGAATCGAGTGTTCTTCCGCCTCTACCTGTGTTGCCCAACACAAAAATAGGATACAACTCAATATTCGTTTCATGCCCCCTCCTTCTCATAAGCGCTTACAACATCCATTCTACTGAAACCCCCACCGGTATGTGTGTGGTTTATATGGGATTCCTGTGACAATTTCTTCATAAAAAAAACACAGACGGTGAAGGGGTCGTTTCACCGTCTGTGCCATGCTTATTTCACTTTGTCTTGCCATACTTTCGTGAAGTCCTGAAGCATCTCTTCACCTGTTTTTTGTCCACCGACATATGCCTGCATAAGGGCACCATATTCATTCACTGCTCCATCCGGATACTTAAACCAGTTCCAAGAGATGGTCTTCCCTTCATTCGAATACGCCAAGATATCGTCTGCGAGTGGTCCAAGGTCGTTGGCTTCAATCGACTTGAAGGCAGGGATGAACTTGAACTTGTTGACCATGTAGTCTTTCCCTGTATCCGACGTCGCCATCCACTCTAAGAAGTCTTTCGCTTCTTCTTTATACTTCGAATTTTTGTTGACGACCCAGTTGTTTGGGACACCGACCGGAAGTCGGTCCATCTTCTCCGCATCGTCATTGATTGGGATTGGGACGAAGCCCATCTCCATATCTGGATTTACGTCGAGGATCATTTGTTGTGCCCAGTTCCCTTGTTGGAGCATTGCTGTCTCTCCTTGGGCGAACTGTGTGACTTGTGTATTGTAGTCCGTCGTCAACGGGTTTTTGTTTCCGTATTTAATCGTCAAATCAAACAGCTTCAAAAACTCTTGGAACTGTTCATTGTCTTCAAACTTCGCTTTATTCTCATTGAGCGCTTGAATAAATGCATCCGGGTCGTCTTGTTGCGCCATCGGAATGTTCAACAAGTGGATTCCTAAAATCCAGAACTCTGCATAACCGACAGAGAACGGTGTGATTCCCGCTTGCTCAAGTTTCTCAGCAGCATCTGTCAGTTCAGAGAGTGTTTTCGGTAACTCTTTGATCCCTGCTTTTTCAAATAGTTCTTTATTATAGATAAATCCGTAACCTTCGAGGTTCATTGGCATTCCGTACAGTTTACCGTCCATCGTCATCGGCTCTTTGGCGACTTCTGTCAAATCTCCGACCCACTTCTCGCTTGAGAGGTCCTCGAGTTTATCTTTCCATGTTTGTGCTTCCGTGAATCCACCGTTGTTGAAGATATCCGGTTCATTTCCTGAGGCGAATTGTGATTTGAGGGCCGCACCGTAGTCTGCTCCACCACCGACGGTTTGAACCGTGACTTTCACACCCGTTTCCTCTTCATACTCTTTTGCCATCGCTTCAAGGTCTTTCGCAATCTCTGCTTTGAATTGGAAGACGTTTAACGTGACGTCTTTTTTGTCGCCACTATCTGCATTCCCTTCAGAAGAACCTTCGTCCGTGAGTGATCCGCCGCCGCAAGCCGCGAGTGATAAGACCATTCCAGCCGTCATGACCGCTGTAGACAATTTCCACTTCCGTTTCATCTCATTTCCTCCCTTAACCTTATCCATCTTTACAAACTCAACTTTAAATGAAAACGCTTCCACAATGTAGGTGTCAAAATTGACGGATAGGGTGGAAAATGTTGCACAGAAAAACAGGACTCTTTTTTCGAGTCCTGTTCCGTGTTTCTTCTTATTTATATTACAACAAGCTGATGCCAGCTTCTTTACACGATTGAATGACTTCTTGCGGCCAGACCGATGTTTGCACTTCTCCGATATGACGCGCGCGCAAGAGATACATTGCGACACGCGATTGTCCGATTCCGCCCCCGATTGTAAGAGGAAGCGTTCCTTCGAGCACTCCTTGATGGAATGGGTACGCGCGCTTCTCTTCCGCGTCTGCTTTCTTCAGTTGCGCATCAAGTGCCACTTCGTCGACACGAATGCCCATCGATGACAGTTCAAATGCTGACTCGAGCTCAGGGTGCCACACGAGAATGTCTCCGTTAAGCGACCAATCATCATAGTCTGCCGCTCGTCCATCGTGTTTCATACCTGAAGCGAGAAGATCTCCGATTTGTGAGATGAAGACCGCACCGTACTCTTTACAGATAGCCGTTTCACGTTCTTTCGGCGTCATCGTCGGATACGTATCCTCCAACTCCTGACTCGTGATGAAATGAATCATTTCCGGAAGAATGGCTTCAACACCGTACGCTTTCTCTACTTCCGCTTCTGTTTCACGGAGCGCAGCGTAAATCGACTCCACCGTTGCTTTCAAATATTCCATCGTCCGTTCTTCTCGAGCAATCACTCGTTCCCAGTCCCACTGATCGACGAATAAAGAATGTGTCGCGTCGAGTTCTTCGTCGCGTCGAATGGCACGCATCTGAGTGTACAATCCTTCACCGACACCGAATCCGTAACGACCGAGCGCTTCACGTTTCCATTTCGCGAGTGACTGAACGATTTCAAGTTCATGTCCCGGATACATCGTATCAAACTGAATGATACGCTCCACACCGTTCAAGTGATCGTTGACCCCACTCGCCGATTCGACGAATAGCGGTGCTTGTACTTGAATCAGTCCGAGTTCACGTGAGACTTTCTCCTCAAAGAGTGCCTTTACTGCTGCAATCGTCTGCTGTCTTTCTTTCATCGTGCTTGTTGCTGTTGTCATTTTCCGTTTCCTCCAATTGTGGAATATTTGAAAATGAAGCCATGAAAAAAAGCCCTCCATTCCCATCGAACATGGGACGGAAGACTTCGGTTCCGCGGTGCCACCCAAATTAGTAGACGAATCTACTCACTTTTTCGAGACAATCATCTCGTAACTCCGATAACGGGGAGCGGTCCGGCTACGTCTACTGGCAAAGCGTTCGGGTAGCGACTCCAGGAAGTTTTTCGACGAAGGGTTAAGACCGGGCTCACACCACCCCCGGATCGCTTGGCTCACTACCTTCGTGTACTCGTCCTTTCGACGTCGTTCACAATTGAATTGAGTTCATTATTATAAATATTCAGATTAATGTCAACGATTTTTTTCAAAAAAAATAATCCTCCGTGTAGCGAACGGAGGATTCCCTTGGGAGGGTTATTTAATCGAACCGCTTGTGATCCCTTTGATGATATGCTTTTGCATGCCGAAGAAAAAGACCAGAAGGGGAACGATTCCTAACACTAAACCTGCTAATGCCAAATCCCATTGTTTCGTGTACTGTCCAAAGAAATAGAATGTCGCGAGCGGGATGGTCCGTAACTCGACATCACGAAGAACAAGCGATGGTAATAAGAAGTCATTCCAAATCCATAGACTGTTCAAGATGACGATTGTCACCGTGATCGGCTTGAGAAGCGGAAAGACGATGCGCCAGAAGACACCCCATGTCGAGCAACCGTCGATGATGGCGGCTTCTTCAATCTCCTCAGGAATCGACTTCATGAATCCGTGATAAAGGAATACTGAGATACCAGACCCAAAACCTAGATACATGACAATCAGGCCCCAATGACTATTCAACAGACCGAGGATACTCGAAACTTTCACGAGCGGAATCATGATGGACTGGAACGGAATGACCATCGCTGCCACGAACAAGAAAAAGATCATTGTGGAAACCCAATGTTTCGTCCGAACGAGTTTCCATGCCGCCATCGAGGTGAAGATGACAATGACCGCATTCGCTCCGACCGTGATGAGAAGGGAGTTCAAAAAGACACGTCCATAATTCATCGCTTCCCATGCTTCTGTATAGTTTGAGGTCAACCACTCGTTCGGTAAGGCGGACGTATTCGTAAAGATTTCAGCCATCGATTTGAACGAGTTGGCGACAACGTAATAGAACGGGACCAAATAGAGTAGTCCGAGCAAGATGGCGACGAGCTCAATAATTCCAAGGTTCCAAGAATACGTTCCCGGGCGAAGTGGACGCTGCGGGATACGCTTCGGTGTCTTCTCTACGTTTCTCTCGACATGTTCCAATTTTTCCGTCGTCATGCTTCCACCTCCCGTTTTTTCGTCACGTACACTTGCGTCACCGTAATCGCAGCCACGACCAAGAAGAAGATGACCGCCTTCGCTGACCCGAGACCATAATTATTATTCACAAAAGACTCCGTATAGATATTTAAGGCTAACATCTCGGTCGATTTGAACGGTCCACCATTCGTGAGCGACAAGTTCGTATCAAACACTTTGAATGACCAAGAGATGGTCAGGAACAAACAGATGGTAATCGATGGCATAATCATCGGTAGCGTGATATGGCGGAGCATCTTAAGACGATTCGCCCCATCAATTCGTGCCGCCTCCATCAAATCAGTCGGCACGTTTTGTAGCGCCGCGATGTAGATGACCATGACATACCCGCCACCTTGCCAGATGGCGACAATCACGATTCCCCAAAATGCCGTTTGCGCATCTCCGAGCCATGGTAATTCGAACAGGCTCCACCCCGTCAACGCACCGATCGAGGCAAATCCTTTTACATAAATGAACTGCCAGATGAACCCAAGAATTAAGCCACCGATCAAGTTCGGCATGAAGAAAATTGTGCGTAGGAAGTTTCGCGTCTTAATGTTCATCGTCAATAATAGCGCCAATGAGAAACCGACGATATTCGTCAATAGGACAGACACAAGCGTATATTTCGTCGTAATCCAAAAAGAAGCGCGGAACTGCTCATCTTCAAAGAACAAGCGATGATAGTTATCCAATCCGACAAAGTTGAGTTCTCCGGTCACACCGTTCCAATCAGTGAAACTATAGTAAATGCCATTAAAAAATGGGATGAGTACGATTGCGACAAATGCCAGAAAAGCAGGTCCAACAAATGCTATAAAGCTCGCAGGTTTCTTCCAATTCCCTCTGCGTTTCGTCCGTTTAGTAGTCTCAGTCATGTGTATCGCCTCCACTATCACTGTATCGTGTCAAACCCTTAATGAAAACGGATACATTTGACGGAAAGGGTGGAAAATATTGAACGGAATGAATGAATTTGAAGGCGTGATGAGTTATGATAAAATCAATGATAATACGAACGGATTAAATATGATTTGCCTTGATTCATATTTTAATCCGAAATTTCCGAATGATTTTAAGAGAATAAAAAGATATCGTTCGATAAACGGAGGGACTTTTTGAATGACAACGACGAAACCATTATCTGACCTTACGATTGCCCAACAAGCCAAAACCTTGCCGATTAAAGACATCGCAGCAAAAATCGGATTACGTGAAGATGATCTAGATCTTTACGGGAAATATAAAGCTAAACTTTCTTACGATGTCCTCGAACGTGTGAAAACGCAGGAAGACGGAAAACTCGTTCTCGTCACAGCGATCAATCCGACACCAGCTGGTGAAGGAAAATCGACGGTGACAGTCGGTCTCGGACAAGCGTTGAACCAGTTGGATAAACAAGCAATCGTCTGTCTGCGCGAACCTTCACTCGGTCCGACGATGGGTCTAAAAGGTGGCGCTGCTGGTGGTGGCTTCAGTCAAGTTCTCCCGATGGAAGACATCAACCTCCACTTCACAGGTGATATGCATGCGATCACATCGGCCCATAATACGATCAGTGCCATGATCGACAATCACTTGCATCAAGGAAACGACCTTGGGATCGATGTCCGACATATCGTCTGGAAGCGTGTCCTTGACTTAAACGACCGCGCACTTCGTCATGTCACGGTCGGTCTCGGTGGTCCTGCTCACGGAGTCCCTCGTGAGGACGGATTTGATATTACCGTCGCTTCGGAAATCATGGCGATTCTCTGTCTGGCCGATTCATTGGACGACCTCGAAGAACGCATCAAGCGAATCGTAGTCGCCTATGACCATCAAAAAGAACCAATCACGGCAGAACAAATCGGGGCGGCCGGGGCGGCGACATTACTGTTGAAGGAAGCCTTTAAACCGAACCTCGTCCAAACGCTCGAACAAACGCCTGCACTCGTTCACGGCGGACCGTTCGCAAACATCGCGCACGGATGCAATTCATTGATTGCAACGAAGACTGCATTAAAACTTGGGGAGTATGTGGTGACGGAAGCTGGGTTCGGTGCCGATCTCGGGGCAGAAAAGTTCTGTCATATCAAATCTCGAGTCGGTGATTTGAATCCGGATGCGGTCGTACTCGTCGCAACCGTTCGCGCTTTAAAAATGCACGGTGGCGTTTCAAAAGATCAGCTTCACATCGAGAATGTCGGTGCAGTCGGAGAAGGATTGAAATTACTCGCCAAACATATCGATACGATGAAAAAACTCGGACTGCCTACGGTCGTCGCATTGAACCGTTTCAATTCAGATACAGAAGAGGAACTTGCAACCGTTCTTGATTGGTGTGCGGCACACGGTATTCGTGCTTCGCTCAGCGAAGTATGGGCAAACGGCGGACTTGGTGGTCGACAGTTAGCCGAAGCGGTCATTGACGCCGTCGAGTCGAACGAAAGCAAACTTACGCCTCTGTATGAGTTGAACGATTCGATCGAACAAAAGATTAAAACCATTGCGAGAGAAGTATATGGTGCTGCAGACGTCGTGTTTACCGCCAAAGCACAAAAGCAAATGCAAGATGTTCAGGCTAACGGCTGGTCGGACCTTCCCATTTGTATGGCGAAGACACCGTTCTCCCTCTCAGACGACCCTTCAAAATTCGGTTATCAACAAGGATTCACCATCACTGTTCGCGAATTAAAACCTTCAGTGGGAGCAGGATTCCTCGTCGCCTTAACAGGCAACGTGTTGACGATGCCTGGGTTACCGAAACATCCAGCAGCTCTCAATATGGGAATTGACGAATCCGGAAAAGCAATCGGCCTTTTCTAATAGGGGGATGACACATGATCGTATCGGAGTTGACGTATCCTGACGGGTATCAAACAGAAGTGATGCACGTTCAGGCAGAGCAATCGATTGGAAAAATATTCATGTTTCACGGGATGCTCGAACATCACAAAAGATATATTGAGTTTGCACAGTTTATGGCAGATAATGGCTATGATGTGTTTGTGTGTGACTTGCGAGGTGCGGGTACAAGCGCTCATGACCAACGCACATATGGGCATCTTACGCCAGGAACGGGATTCCAACAACTTGTTGAGGATGCACAGTTCCTAATCCGTCAATATGAGGATGATCGTCCGACATATCTAATAGGTCATAGTTTCGGTTCTCTTCTCGTTCGAAAGCTCGGACAAGTCATGGGGCACGCCTTATCCGGAATCGTCGTCGTCGCCCCGCCTCCTCATCCAGGAGTTGCAGGCGAACTCGGGCATCGCTTAATTGCTACCGCGATGAAACGAACACACGAAACACACCAATCTCGTTTTTTTGAACGACTGTTATTCGGACGTTATAATCTTAAGTTTTTACCTGCTCGAACGGATAGCGACTGGCTTTCAAGTGTTCCAGACGAAGTCGACTCCTATCTCGCCGACCCAAATTGTGGCGGTTTGCCTTCCCTCGGTTTTTTACATGAAGTGACACGCGCTTCATTAGATGTCACCACGTCTGCACGGATTCATGAACATCCGAAGTCTCTTCCAGTTTTGTTCGTTGCCGGAATGGACGATCCTGTCACGCATGACGGAGAAGGGTTGAACGGAATCATTAAGAAATATCGTAATGCAGATGTCGAGCTCGCAGTCGTCACTTACGACAATGCTCGACATGAAATTCTTCGTGAAGCACACCGCGAACAAGTATGGTCAGATATTCTTGCTTGGATGAAGCAAAACAGAATCCATTAATTTACTTAATCCCCTTTTACAAGGGGATTTTTCATTTACCTGATTTTAGAAAAATTATTTTAAGCATTTACCTTTTTTGTAATTCTACTTCTTCTTTCCATTTTTTAAGTACGTTATACTTAGACCGCAATCAATTTAATCATGCTCTCTCATCCGAAAGGGGTAACATATTGAAATCGACACTCTCAAGATTAGGAGTAGCCACGATTGTCTCAGGAACGATACTGAGCACTCTCGCACCACTCCAATCATATGCAGCAACATCCGAAGGAACAGTCAACACACCCATTTTAAATGTACGGTCTGATTCGTCGACATCGTCTTCAATCGTCGGCAAATTAACGGAAGGAACAACGGTAGATGTATACACCGTCAACGATGAATGGGCACAAATCAACTTCGAAGGTCAAAAACGATACGTTTCTTCTACGTATTTGACAATCGGTTCATCTATGACAACAGCCTCTACTACATCCGCTTCATTATATGTAGCTGAAATGAACGTCAATCTTCGTTCTTCCATGTCAACGTCCGCTTCAATCGAAACAGTCATCCCAAAAGGATCACTCGTGACGCATCTATCTACTCACGGGGCGACAGGATCTTGGTATAAAGTACAATTTGGTACATATACAGGATATGTGGCAGCACGATACTTCAGCGAAACAAGTCCTTCGTTTTACGCTTCGACAACTGCCGTCTTGTACGATTCGACCGGTTCAGGTGCGTCTAAAATCGCAACGATTCCAGAAGGTGCGAAAGTCACTTACCTCGATTCATTAGGCGCGACGGGTTCATGGTATAAACTCGAATACGGTTCACTTGTCGGTTATGCACCAGCACGTAACTTTACCGCGACTTCGCTTGCTCCAGAAGCAGTCACGACATATTACGCGGTGAAGAATGTCGCGCTCTACAATAGTTCAGGAACTGGTGCATCAAAAATTGCAACAATTCCACTTGGGGCAGAAGTAAAGCGTGTATATGTGAACGGATTGAGTTCATCTTGGTATAAAGTCCAATACGGGGACACGGTCGGCTATGCGGCCGCGCGTAACTTCTCGACATCAAAACCTGAAGCCGTCGTCAAAACAACCTATTATGCGGTTCGAGACCTCGTGTTATATGAGTCATCCGCTTCCGGAGCAGCTCGTCTACGCACGATTCAAGAAGGAACAAAAGTCGTCCAAGTATCGGATGCTAACTTATCGGACTCTTGGTTCAAAATTGAATATGATGGAGTCACCGGCTTCGCTGCCGCTCGTCATTTTTCAACGAAGGCACCTGAAGAAGTGACGATCACACCATACTTTGCGATTCGAAATGTAGCGATGTATAGTTCGTCTGCAGCCGGAGCGACGAAGATTGCCACGATTCCATTTGGTGCAAAAGTAGAACAGCTTTCACAAAGCGGTCTTTCTAGTTCTTGGTTCAAGATTCGCTATGACGGAAAAACAGGATATGCAGGTTCTAGTCACTTTTCATTAAAAGATCCAGAGGTCGTGGTGAAAACAGATTATTATACAACGCGTGATGTCGTTTTATACAACCGCTCGGATGCTGAAAAAGTGAAGGTTGCGGTCATTCCATTCGGCACGAAAGTTCAACAAGTGTCGGAACCTGGTCTCACGGATCGATTCTTTAAAATCGAATACGGTCCTATTACAGGTTATGCGACGGCAGATTACTTCTCGAAAACAGTACCGTCAGACGAACAATACGAAGAAGAACGTCAAGTTCGTATCTATGTAGATGGGAACGAGCCACTCAACGTTCGTTCGACGCCTGAAGTGACAACAGCAAATAAAGTCGGAACGTTAAGTACGGGAACGATTGTCAACATCAAACCAATTGTCGGTTCAGACTGGGCACTTCTTACAAGTGGTACGTATAGCGGCAACTATATTCATACCGATTACGTCGTACCTGTCACAACGACCCCACCTGCGACAGGTATCACGAAAAAAGTTTCGTATACTAGTTATCCGATGACAGTTCGTCAGATGGCAGACCGTCAAGTGGCTCAATTCGCCCAAACGGATGCACATCGATACGATGAAGCCTACCTACCTCGTGCTTGGGTAAGTGTCAACGGATCGACAGGAAAGATTGTGAAATCTGAGATGACTGTTGTCTCAGGGTTAGGAACCGCTTTGAAGATGACAGCCTCTTCAAGCTCGTCCTCGCTCGTCACCATTCCATATGGTGCGTCAATTCAATACGTTGACCGTTATACTTCGGGGTCAACCGTTTGGTATAAAGTAAAATACGGCACGATGACCGGTTACGTGACACCAAGTTCAGTCGTCGGAACCGCCAACATTTTGAGCCGTCCAATTTTAACATCTCATGCGTACGGTCAAATTAATACAGGCGAAACCGTTACGATTACAGGTCAATCCGGCACATACTATACGATTTCGTATAAACGACCGGCCGGACACAATATCCGAGTCTTTGATAACACTTGGCGCCGTGCATCAGTTGATGATCTTCTTCCATACGTCGATCCTAGCCAGATTGATGCAAACTCTCGATCATTCTATCAATTCTTAGATTTATCGAAGAGCGCTGGGACAACTGCGACAACATTGAACAAGGTCCTCACATCAAAAGGAACGCTCAGCGGACAAGGTCAGGCATTCGTTGATGCGGCTAGTATGTATGGCGTGAACGAAGTGTATCTTCTCTCGCATGCCATCCTTGAAACTGGACATGGTACATCCCTTCTCGCAAAAGGAGTTCCTGTCGATAAAGATGGGAATGCATTAATTAACTCGAGTGGGAACCGGATTTATCCGGAACGTCCTGTTGCAGCAACCGTCTATAATATGTACGGTATTCAAGCAACAGATAGCAACCCTCTTGGAAATGGCGCCAAATACGCCTTCCAACAAAAGTGGTTCTCTCCTAAAGAAGCGATTATCGGAGGAGCTTACTGGATTGGGGCTAGCTATATCAATCACCCGACATATAAACAAAATACGCTGTATAAGATGCGCTTCAATCCTTCTTCACCAGGAACGCACCAATATGCAACGGATATCGGATGGGCCGCAAAACAAACGACAAGCATCTATAATATCTATCAATCACTTGATGCTTACACACTCAACTTCGATGTACCAAAATATCAGTAAAAAAGGAGACACGCGCCTCGTTGGCGTCGTGTCTCCTTTTATGTCCACTCAATCGAATCGATAATGGACTCGATTTCCATCTTTTCATCGGTCACCTGATCGGCTACGTAAGTTAAGAATAAGAGCCGTTTCCCGTCGGTCAAGGACCATACATCTAAATGCATCCCATCCTCAATCCCACTTGCGTAGGCCGTTGTCATATCACTCGTTTCAGTCGTGACACTTGGAGCAATCTTTACATCAATCGGAAATTCGCCTAAGAACGTATTCAATTCGCTCATAGCGGATTGTTTTGGTTCTTGCGAATCTTCTGATTCATAGATTGAGATTTGAAGCGTCCCTTGCGCATCCGCTTCCGTCGAGTAAAAACTCACATAGTCTTCCTCTTCGCTGTATTCATAATGTTCCGGATACGTCAGGCGGAACCATCCATCAATTTCGTACTCTTTCATGCTGTTTTCTCCTTTACTTGCTTGAATGCCAGCCCTGTGACCATTTTAGCTTGAAGCGCGTACTTCAAGCGTTCGGTCACGTAAAGACGTTGGCTATTTACGTCTTGGGCGATCATATGTCCAAATAAGTTCATGCGGACAGTTTGATTGGATAGGAAATAGAGTCGATCCGCACTCAGCGGACGATATTCGTTTGAATGTTCAAGGTATTCGATTTCAAAGCGGCGGAGGACGTTCAGCGCACAGTAACGATCGGTTTTCCCGGTACTCGTATGAAGCTCGACACGAACGAGCTGAACGTCATACGGACAGACATTCATAAAGATAGGTCCCACCCGCTCATGGATCAAGAGGATACCCATATCGGTCTCAATTAAATCTGGCAGGGCTCCTTCATCTTGCGAGATGCTTAACACGACATACGGTCGGCTTGTCGGTGCAAGCAATTCCCCTTTATAAAATCGAAATCGTTGAATTCCTGTTAGAACCCGGGCACGCCAAGCACTCCCTCGAGCCTCGGCTTCCATCCGATACAACCTCTCTCCACTCACGCTTACTCCCCCTTCACTTGTTTGAGCGCATCGACGAACGTTTCCCATTCTAGGTTGTCACAAACAACCTTATTTTCCAATCCCCATTCTTCATCGATTGTCAAACGTACTTCGTTCGATTGTGCGTGACGGGTGACTCGAAGATCTCCTATTTGAATCATATCCGGATGAATCTCAAACGTCATACTTGGTAATCCGACCCACTTGATTCGATTCGTTCGTAACACAACCTGCCATTCTTGTTCATGATGGATTGAAAACGTCCAACTTCGGAGAGACACCGTCGTGTTCGTTTGTTTCGATTGTTTCAACATTCGAAACCCTTCACCCATCAGTCGTAAATATGATTTTCGCTCACTCATATTTCATTTCTCCCCTTTTTTCTATTATCTGCGTTGTGAATAGGATTCTGCAACCTAAAAAGTTTTTTTAAAAAAGGGTTTGCAAATTCCATCGTATATGCTATTATATCAAAGTAACGTTAAGAGTTAATACGTTTCGCGGGTGTAGTTTAATGGTAAAACCTCAGCCTTCCAAGCTGATGACGAGGGTTCGATTCCCTTCACCCGCTCCATATTTTTTCTTTGATGCGGGTGTAGTTTAATGGTAAAACCTCAGCCTTCCAAGCTGATGACGAGAGTTCGATTCTCTTCACCCGCTCCAATATCGACATATACGCGAGAGTATCTCGCACACATACACTGCACGGTTGAGACCCTGCAAAAAGCAGAAAGTCACACGACTTTCTGCTTTTTTGTTGTTCCGTCTATTGTTTTGGGGAAAAGAGTGATTGAATCCATACAGACAAGGAGGAACTCCATTGATTCAAGCGAAGCTGCAATCCTTTACCGTATACGAAAGCGCGTTGATGCGAACGACATCGACCCTCATCGATACACCAGATGCCCTTTTGTTGATTGACCCGACCTGGCTCCCCGAAGAAATTGCGACAATCCGTCGTGACATCGAATTACACCGTCGGAATCGGCCGCTTTATGTCATCTTCACACATCATCATTTTGACCACATCATCGGAGCTTACGGCTTTGCAGATGCCACAACGATTGCCTCACAGGCTTTCGTCGATGCAGACTCATCTGACCAATTAAATGAGATTCGCGAGTTTTATGAACAATATTATATTGATCACCCGATTCAAAAACCGGACATCGACCTGGTCATCCAACCCGATCAAACGCTTTTAATCGGTTCAGTGCCCGTGACCTTCCTCTCTACACCGGGCCATGACGCGACGCATATGTCGGTTCTCATCGAATCCATGAATCTTCTCGTTTGTGGAGATTATGGGTCTAATGTCGAGCCACCTTTTATCGAACACGACCCAACCGCCTATCTCGACACGTTACAAACCTTGCAATCACTCATCTACGAACATGAGATTCGCTGGTTCGTACCAGGGCACGGCGATTTGTGCGACAGCCGGAGTCACATGATTGAGAGATTGAGTGCGGCGGAAGAATATATCTTGGCACTCCCCGAAGAACGTCATTGGTCCTCCGCATGGCCAGAGCACGCTTTTTTTGACCGTGTTCATGAGCGGAATCGAAAGATGGTGGAACAAAAAGAGACCGATCGTCGGTCTCGTCAACAAGACGTATAAAAAAATCGCAACGTCTCCCCAAGACGTTGCGATTTCCCCCTATGTAGACCTATTTCTTTGTGACGCGTTCTGAGCGGACCGTGAACATACGGTCAACCCCATAGATCGTTACTCCCGTCAGAGCGAGTAACCCAATCATTGCAGAAGAAAACATGACCATCCCCCCATTGTTCACAGTTTCGTCATAATCACCCCGTGGTTTCATTATAAAAGACCATTTCAAAAAAAGAAAGCGTTTTCTTCAAACTTTCTTCACATTTCCCGCATTTAACCTCTATCGTTTTTTGATACAACGTCCCTATAGTGATTAGACAGACACGTGTAAAGATGTGTAGCTTTTGTGGAATTTGGGAATACATGATGTAAGGATAAAAAGAGACAGAAGCTGCTCGTCGAGGAGGAAGAGGTATGATTAAGTACGGTACATTGGTACGAATCGAGGGAAAATATGCCGTATTGAGATGGAACAACGGCTCAAGTTTCATCCCTAGACGATTCCTACCATCCGAAGCACGTGTTGGTGATACAATCATTCGAGACAACCATCATTACTATCTTGAAGAAGATATGACCCCTAACTTTGACGCATTGATCAAGCAACACTATAAAAGCTGAACGGTCTGCCCTCTCTAACCGGGCAGTTCGTTCAGCTTTTTTTCGAATGAATCATTCTGAGATGTCGTCGATTTGTTGCTGAAGCCACGCCTCGTCAACCGGACCCGTTTTTTTGGCCACGATGATCCCTTTTGCATCTAGAACGTACGTCGTCGGTAATGCGACAACGCGATATTGTTGCTCGACAGCGGCCTCTTCATCTAGCAAAATCGGAAAATCAACGGGATACTCATCTAGGAATGCCTCCACGTCCTCTTTTCCTCGTCGCTCATTTTTGGTGACGTTCACGCCAAGTACTGGGATGCCTGTCGCTTCTTCAAACGATACGAGTTCAGGAAACTCATCCCGGCATGGCGGACACCAAGAGGCCCAGAAGTTAATGACGACCGGCTGTCCTTGGAACTCAGAAAGGGTCAAATTCTCCTCATCTAACGTATTCAAAGTGAAGTCCGGGGCTTGTTGCCCCACTTCAAGTCCTCCTAATACCGATTCATTTTGGACGATCGGAACCGCTTCTTCTTTCTTTTGTGTCATCATATATTCCTCGTAGCCTTTATATGCGAGGCCAGCAATCAATAGAAGGATCAGCGTTCCAATACCAATTCTTTGTAAGCGCATCATTTACCCCTTGTTTGTTTTACTTAAGATTTCTACACTTAACTTATCATAAACCCGTAAAGGAGCGTATGGATTGTGCAACTTCAAAACGAGAAAATACAGATAACCTTAAAGGCACAAGGTGCTGAGATGACAAGTTGGAAAGTATCCGGAACTGAACTCTTATGGCAAGGGGACCCGACCTATTGGGGACGACAAGCCCCGATCCTCTTCCCGATTGTCGGTCGATTGCTCGATGATCAATATGTATATGAGGGAAACACCTATACGATGAGTCAACACGGATTCGCTCGGGACGCTATGTTCGAGGTCGAATCTTCGACTGCCACGTCGGTCCGCTTCACATTGAACGATACATCGGAATCACGTCAACACTATCCATTCCCATTCACACTGACCGTGTCCTATCAACTTGTGGGCGAAGAAGTGATTGTGACGTATCGCGTCCATAACCCGGGCGAAACGACGTTACCGTTTAGCATCGGTGGTCATCCTGCATTCAATATTCCGTTCATGGGCGGGACATTTGAAGACTACGTGATCGATTTCGGCGAAATCCGCTCCCTCGATCGCTATTTGCTCGAGGGCCCTTATTTAACAGGCGCGTATCAACCACTCGGAGAGCGTCAGTATATCCCCCTCACTCGGTCGTTATTTGACGACGATGCACTCATTTTTGAGAAGATTGAATATGCTGCACTCCGACATCAACCAACCGGCGCAGCCATCGTGATGGAGAGTCCCTCTTTCACGCATTTCGGCATCTGGTCTCCGCCGCAGAAAGACGCTCCGTTCGTCTGTTTGGAACCTTGGTTCGGACATGCGGATTATAAAGGCCATCGAAAAGATTTCCTACACAAAGAAGGGATCCAACTCCTCCCACCAAACGAAACGTTCGAAGCGAGTTATACATTATATATGGAAAACTAAAAAATCAATCCGACGTCTTGTCGGATTGATTTTTGATTTAGAAGCGATCGTCTTGTTCGGCTTCATATTCTGACACCGGCTTTTTCATGATGAGTGCCAGAATGATATAAATGAGGAGTCCCGGGCCACCGAGAAGCGCCATCGCCACGAATAGGACTCGCATAATGGTGACGTCCACCCCTAGATAGTTTCCAAGCCCTGAACAAACACCAGCAATCATTTTATTGTTTGGGTCTTTATAAAGTTTCCGTTCCATATCATCTTCTCCTCAACTCATTATGATCGTTGTGGTCGACGTAATGTCGTTCTTCCGCCGTTCGCAACCTCTCCACGCCCTTCAAAGTCGAGCGCTTCATTAATCGGTGTGCTACCAGACTTGATTTCGATTCGGCGACCGTACAGACCTCGGTTGTCGAGAGACGCTGCGATGACAGTCGCGACATCGGTTTCGGAAATCGTCGCACCATCCGCATCACTCAAGTCCTCTGATGCTTCGATTGAACCTTTACTCGGTTCATCAACAATGGTCACTGGGCAAATGATCGTATAGTTCAAACCGCTATGTTCGATATACTCGTCAGCGGCATTGTTAGCTGACAGAAAGTTAAAGAGTTCTTTCGGTGCAGCGTTCGGTTGATCAGCGCCATAGGCACTGAGTAAGACAACATGACGTACCCGTTCCTTCTTAGCGGCATCGATGGCATTCATCGCAACGTTTCGGTCAAGCAGTTCAATTTCAGTGCTCGAACCATCCGCGCCAGCAGTTGCCGCGATAATAACGGCATCTTGTCCACTTGTCGCCTCATGTACTTTCTTCTCGAGTTCTGTCTCGACATCAACCGTCAATACGTGTGCACCCATTTTCTCGTACTCTGCTTGTAGTTCAGGATAACGAATTAAAGCGGTCACTTGATGGGTTTTCGCCAGGCTTTTCAATACACGTTTCCCGATCTTTCCTGTTGCTCCAATGACTAAAACTTTCATTCAAATTTCCCTCCTCAAAAGAGTAGTTCATTTGTTTAAATTTCCTCTTTCAAGTCAGAATCAAACCCTTTTCTTAAAATTATCTGACAGTACCCCAGACAGATAAATCAAGGGCGTCTCGAATCGCCTGCACGCTCTCTTCTAACGGTTCATAGTAATACACGTTATTGATATAAGCATCTTGACCCTCGACTTGCATCTTATTCACCTCAGGATTCGAAATCATCGTCAATCCGACAGATGCCATTTGCAAGACGTTCATCTCAAGTCCCATTTCTTCTTTCATGAAGCGATACGTCGCCGGAATTTTTGTCCATCCTGAAGGACTTGCCAGTTTTTCAGCGACAGCTGTCATGACCTCCGTTTGACGATTCGAACGTGCTCCATCCGTATCCGATTTACGATGTCTCGCATACGCCAATGCCATGTCTCCATCCATCGCATAGGAAACACCCTCCGTATACTCATACGTCTGGTTGAACCCTTTCTCGCTAAACGAATGCGTCGCCGTGACATTTACCCCACCAATCAAATCAATCAATTCCATGAATGATTCGAACGTGATGACGACCTGTCCATCGACCGAGGCGTCGGTCAGCCCTTCCACGGCACCAATCGTACACTCTGCACCTCCGAACGCGAACGCATGCGTGATTTTATCACCTTCCCGTTCAGGCTCACATGGAATCGCTGTATACGTATCACGTGGAATCGATACATTCTGAACAGTACCAGAGCGTGGTACGAATTCCATCAACTGCAAGGAGTCCGTACGAGATCCCGACAACGATTCTCCTACTCGCGCATCGCTCCCCATAATGAGGAATGTAAATGGAGCAGTCGCAAAATATCCAACAATCAGTAGCATTGCCAGTAAAAGAAGGGCAGCTTTCCCCTTCCATTTACGCTTTCGTTTCGATGGTTGTTTAGACGAATGATCCATTTCTCGTTTAGCAGGGGTAGACGGTGTTGATGGTTTCGTCGTCTGTCGAGAATTTGGTCGAGATGGTTTTCGTTTCGAAAATAATGAAACCCGGGGCAGTCGTTTCCGACTTGACTTTGCCGTCCCATTTTTCGTCCTTGGCGATTCTTGGGTTTGTTCATTTAAAAAGGGATGTTCTGATTGGCGTGTTACCCGTTCACGCTGTTGTTCAGATTGTGCATGTATAGAGGGCTCGTCCGTTTCACCATGGTCCACACGAGACGATTCGATTTCTTGTTGTTCTAATTCGCGCTTTCTACGTTCGACACGCGATAAATGTTGTTCATCTTTCATCATTATGATCCTCAACTTTATCAATTTTTCTCTATTATCCCGAACCAGCCATCATCTGACAACGTTTCTTACGAAAATCCGTCTTAAGCATGAGAGCGAATGGTTGTTTCAGATGAAAAGCGGGAAAGGAATAATAATTGGTTTCTGCCCAAATCGAGATTGCCTACGAAAAGTTTGACTGAAAGGAGGAGAGCTGATGCGCATCGGAAAGTTACGCGTATTGTTAGAACAGTATGGCGAGGCGACGTTACGCGATTTGCTCGTCGAAATGTACCGTCATACTCCTAAAGATGTGATTGATGATCAAGATTTTGATTTTATGATCAGCCAATACACGCGCTATAAAGAGAAAAAAAACTCTGAAGAGCGACATTCGCTCTCGCAAACCATTACCTTGGCTGAACGGTTTGTTGACTCTGCGTATGAACATTTGTACATTCGTCCGAATCAAGTCATGTCAGAACGCGACCAAAAAAATTGGTACATTCATGCTAAAAAAATCATTCGCGATTTAGCACATTACGCCGAGGAATACACAGAGGCACGTACGATGTATGAAGAAATGTTTTACCTTCTCTCTACATCCGCTGGCGAAGAACCGCTCTTCTCTACGAGTGACCCGTTTCGCCTTTTAAAAATTTCACAAGTCACCATGCTCAAGCAACTCATTCACTACTATCAGCTCGATGCCCCGATTGATACCGTTTGGATTGACCGCGCCCTATACACCGCACTCCACGTGCCAAAAGATGTTGATTCTACACGAATTGATTTACTCTCAACGCTACCCATCGAACACAGTCATGCCAATACAAGAAAACTCCTTCACTCCCGTCTCTTAAAACTTTGCGATCGGATGTTAGAGAAGTCCCAAACAGAGGATACCGCGCTCGAAAACTATCAAGCGCTTAAAATGTTAGAACTCCGCCTTCTCGTCGCTGAAGGGAATTTGAAAGAAGCGGAACAAAAATTGTTCTCTGAATATATCCCGTTCTTTTCTCATCGCTCCGAACCATTTCGGGTATATGTCGACTTTTTAGAGAGTCACGGACACACTAGTGAGACGAAGCGCTTAAAACGAATTGCTAAAGAAAAGCGAATCCGATTTTAAAAAAAGGGAGTCAATCGATGGGATCGATTGACTCCAATACATGATATGAACGAGGGGTGTTCATTTGAAAAGGAGGACAGAAAGTTGGTGCAGAACTTTCTTCCTACACATATAAGTATAAGGGAACGATTGTAACCGTTACCAAATCACTTATTGCATTTTTGTGAACGTTTTCACGTTATTCAATCGTGTTCATCATGCCAAGTCCGATGACAGATAACAACACAATTAATACGAACAAATACACCATTTCATTCGGCGATTGAAATCCTTCATGAATTTCTACATCTTCTTCGACAATGATATTTTCATGAATGACGACCGGTTCTGTCTCGGCCATGGCTGCAGACGGTGTTACCGTCAACCAAAGCACAGAAACCAGAATCAGTTGATAAATGTATTTCATCATATACTCCTACTCCGTATTTTCATTGTGTTTAAGTATAGCACGTCTCATCCGTTCGTTGCGCTGACATTTGATGAATCTCACAGATGAACGATGAAAGGAAATCCATTTCATTGTATTGGGCGGATATGTTCTATTTTACTCGAACCTTTTTCTTACGTAATTGATTTTTTCTCGAGTCAGGTTTCATCATACTGCCACACCCCACGATACAAGATAGCGCTTACAATTTATTTGTACTTATCATTTAATAAAGAAAGAAGGATTCTTCGTGAAACGAGCGCTACGTTTTGTAGAATGCAGGCAATTACCGTTACATGAGCGTATTTCCATTCAGTCGCTATATCCTTTAAGCAAGGCCCCTTTACTTCTCTCCCTTCCCTCGCATCATCACGTCTACGTCGCACTCAATCGAGATACCCCACTCGCTTCAATCGTCGCAAACGACGAACAGCTTGAAACGGATCATGCCATTCGCCTCTCTCAAGCCACATATGGTGATCGTCACGTCTTTCGCGGACTACTTCATCGTTTGATCTATGAACGAAGTCGAGAAACAAAGTACCCGATTACGTACTATCTTCAGGAAGAGGATTCTCATAATCAAGACAAGCATCGAATATATGAAGCAGCAGGGTTTCAAGTATTTCATCAAACGAAAACGTATCATCTACCATTCATCCCTTGCGAGAAAGCAACCCATACCAATTGGACACTCGAATTGGTGGACTATTCAAGAAGAGCAGATTGGCTCACATTTCGAAATGAACATTGCCATCTCCTTCCGGGTGCCATTTCGATGACAGATGAACAATTCGCACGAGAAGTTCGCCAGCAAACATTGTTCTATTCCGTGAAGTGGGACCGACAAGTGATTGGAATCATGAAAGTACGCTTACATATGTACCATATTTCAATACAAGAGATGCATGTTGACTGTGACGAGACTTTATTGCGGGAAGCTATTTCATTCCTTCAACAAAAATTTTTCTACATGTTCCGATACATTGAAGAGGCACATATTTCAGCAACAAGTTTGCAACCTGATTTGAGTTATACACTTCGACGTCACGGCGCCCAAATCTCGAGTATTTGTCGTTATACGTACATGCTACAGGCACCACCGACCCCGATTTATTCCTAAACAATCAAAAGACGTCGAGCAAACCAACTCTTTCTCAAAGGAAAAAGTTGTTCATTCGACGTCTTTTATTCTGCAGCAGTAGTCGACTCCATCGCTAGAGGCGGCATCGCTTCAAACAGTTCTGTCCGAAGCCCCGTATCTCTCAAATCGAGCGATTCAATCCGATCGAACTTAATTTTGCGATCGACGACATTGAACCAATACGTAATATTTGGTTCATCTTTAAAACGAATCGCATAATTCGACCCATTTAAATGAAAGTCGACCTCGGTAGACAGCAACTCGGTCGGACCAATTTGTTTATGGGTCGTTAATCGTTCAAGGACAACCTGTTCTTCATTGATACGATAGTCGACAAACGTCGCAAGCGAGAGTCCAAACACAAATGATACAAAGGCGAAAGTGCCCACCAAACCCATCGTGATTTTTCCGTTCATTTCGCTGTCCCTCCCTCTCCTATTATATCGGATAGGCTTGAAACGTTGTGAAGTGACATTTTGTTCAACTTTAGGCAAACTGAAGCAGAAGGAGGAATTTACATGCATATCGATCATACTGGGATTGCCGTTCGAGACTTAGACGAGGCGATCACATTTTACACGACGGTCTTAGGAGGAAAACTCGTGGACCGCTATACGAACACGGCCATCGGGGTCGAGACCGAATTGGCCGTCATTCATATTGGAGAGGATGTCATCGAATTGTTGCGTCCGACTAGTAAGACGAGTCCGATTGCCCGGTTCATGAAAGCTCGAGGGAAGGGTGTACATCATATCGCCTATCGTGTCGACGATTTGGACGAAGCGATGGCCGCTCACAAACAAAATGGCATCACCTTTTTAGAAGACACGCTGCGTACGACGGCGAAAGGTAGACGCTTAATCTACATGGACCCGCGTCATTCAGGCGGTGTGATTACCGAGCTTTGTGATTATCCTAGAGAAAAGCAGTAAGAGTGGTCCTCTTACTGCTTCATCATGGTTTCTTCTATGATTTGACGATTCTTCTCTTTTAACCGTTCATTATGAGAGGACACCATTGCGGTAGCGTTCGCATTCGGGTCAATGTATGTTTTGGCCCGGTTCACCGCATTCGCAGCATCTTGAAACGCTCCAGCGATGAGATGTACTTTCCCTTCATGCGTGAGAATATCACCGGCAGCGTACAATCCCGGGACGGATGACTCGCTACCTGAATTCCCTTTCACATAAAACCCATCCTTCATCTCGACCTGCAATTCGCTGTTCCGAAGCAACTCCGCGTCTTGTTCATATCCGTGATTGATGACCACTTCATCGACCTCGATTACGCTCGTCTCTCCTGTTTCGACATGAGTCAAAAGAACTTGTTGAATCGATTTCCCATCGTGAGAAATCAAATCCGTCACTTTTGATCGTGGGCAACAGTCGACTCGACCCTGTTTAATTTTTTCAACTTGTGCTTCATGTCCACTAAGTTCTTCTTTTCGATACGTCAGCACGACCTGCTCTGCAATCGGCTCGAGCGCATTCGCCCAATCGACTGCACTATTGCCGCCACCCGATATCAAGACGCGCTTTCCTTTAAAGCGTTCAAGTGATTTAACCGTGTAATGGAGGTTCGACAATTCGAACCGCTCCGCTCCGCTCACTTCAACCTTATGCGGTTTGAGGATCCCACTTCCTGTCGCAACGATGACGGTTTTGGAAATATGATGACCGTTCGTCGTGTCGATCCCGAACAAATCGTCTGAACGCTTAGAGATCGACTCCACCTTCTCGCCAAGAAGGACCGTCGGAGAGAAGGTGAGACCTTGCTCGACGAGTTGGTCGATCAGTTTTGCCCCAGTCGTCGGTAGGAGACCACCTACATCCCAAACCATTTTCTCTGGATAGACATGTACTTTCCCGCCTAAAAAAGGTTGAAATTCGATAATTTTCGTCTTCATACCTCGTAAACCGCTGTAAAAAGCGGCATACAATCCAGCCGGTCCCCCACCGATAATCGTCACGTCGAATACTTCCTCGTTCATCGTCGCACCCTTCCTCTCTATATACGTAAAAATGATAATCATTCTCATTAGATGATAACCTGTTTTGGTCACTTTGACAATTTTTTTCGAATATCGCCCTGATGGATTTGGTTTTTCTTATGCGTAGGTCGGGTAATGAAACATGAATCAAAAGGGAGGATGTGCGTGATGAATTGGATGGATGTCCTATTAATCGTCGTATCATTTTTTTGGCTAGTTGAGACGTGGCGATTTCGTAACCGAAAAGAGGCAACAGACGGGGCCGTCGAGCGGAAGAGTTTTTACTTTGTAGCGACGACGATGATTGGCGTCTTCGTGTTGTCTATGATCTCTTCGCTTGTTTTCGAATCACAGCCTTCGACAGTTCAACGAATCATCGGACTTACTTTTTACATAGCCGGCGTGTCGTTACGTTATTGGGGGATTTTACACTTACGTCATCAATTCACACGACATGTCGTCGTCCGACCGGAAGACGAACTCGTCAGCTCGGGACCGTATCGTTACTTACGCCACCCTCTTTACACAGGGTTGTTATTGATTACGTTCGGATTCTCGCTATACTTTATTCATTGGGGAATCGCCTTGATTGGTGCGGGTCTCACCTCGCTTGCATTACTGTACCGCATTCGAATCGAGGAAGGTATGCTCATTCGCCATTTCGGTCAGTCTTACCAATCCTGGTCGAAGACGCGCAAGCGCCTCTTCCCCTTCATCTATTAAAAAGGAGTCCGGCTCATCGCTGGACTCCTTTTTCATTTAGACAGAATATTTGCTGAGTAATCGGACAACGATGACCCCCGCGATGAATGCGACGATACTGAGTATCCACATGACTCCGGAAGCTGGTACACCCGGAAACACGACGGCGAGTGAGCCAATGACCAATCCGATGATGACGGAGAACGTCATTCCCGGGAAATTCGCCAACAAGTAACGAATGACTTTACTACTTACAATAAAGCCGACGGCCACTCCAGCACCGACAATCCCAATAATCAACAAATTGAAGTTTGAGATGGCGCTGATGACGGTTGGATAAACACCAATTAACAACAAGACGAATGAACCGCTAATTCCAGGAAGCAACATGGCCATGCTGCCCAACCAACCAGAGAAGAATAAGAGAAGCGCCGTCCCGAACGTCACGTCCGTCATAATAGACGAATCAACCGGATTCAAGAATGCCATACTCGCAACGAGTATCGTTGCGACAACCATAGCAATAACATGAACCGGACGAATCGATGCGCGTGATTTAAATTCCACGAATAGAAGTGGAATAATCCCTAAAATCAATCCGATAAAGAAAAATTGTGTCGGTGCATAATACTCCAGCAATAAGTATTCAATAACTCGACTCAGTGCGATAATGGCTGTCCCCATTCCAATTGCCAATGGAATCAAGAACCCGATATATTTTTTCCAATATCGGCTAAATACGCCGCTAATCGCTTCGATGAGTTGATCGTAGATGCCTAAAATGACTGCAATGGTACCGCCGCTTACACCAGGGATTAAATCACTCGTCCCCATGGCCATCCCTCGCCAAATGTTCTTCCACTCCATAATGTATCTCCTTTACGTATATCTTTCCTCAAGCACTTAGTATAGTCGAGAAAAGAAGTTTGCGCATCCGCTTTTAGACTGAGAAAGGAGTCGAATTGATTTCTTTGATCATATAGTCAAATCTCGCCCCAGAAATGTTGATTTCTTTTTCCTTATGGAAGCCGAGACGTGTGTATAAGCGATGTGCCGCAGGGTTTTCTTGGTCCACGTTCAATGTGACGGCGGGCACACCGCGTTCTTTCGCAACGAGACAAACGTGTTCGATTAACTTCGTCCCGATTCCACGACCTCCATACGCCTCTGCGACAGCCAGTGAATCAATGTATTGGACATAACCTTCCGTTTCAACGTCCACCTCTTCTCCACTTCCATGCGCCGTCAACCATTCTCGAATCGGTCGATCCAATTCTTCTGCCTTATCCCCACGATACGAGATGATCATTCCGGCAACTTCTCCTTCAAAATCCGCCACCCAGATGTTTTCGTGACTCAAGCGATTATTTGGTTTCTCTACCCACATCGCTAGTCGCTCCAATACCTCAGTCGTATCCGTTGATGCCGTCAATGTGTACGCAATCTCATGGATCGCTTGATACATGAGTGGTGCAATTTGTTTACTATCTTGTTTGGTTGCTTGTCGAATATTCATGATTAATCCCTCCATCATCCAGTCTAGCATAGCCCGGCACATCGGTTGTTTGTCCACACTCGTTTTGTGGCATCATATAGAGTGAAAGGGGCGAATCGAAATGAAAGCTATTCTTACAGGAATGAACGGTACAGTGGCACCCGTTGTTGCCGAAACGTTACAGCGCCACGGAATTGAAGGGATTGCGTGGAATCGCGAGCAAGTGTCCACGACAAACGAAGAGGAAATGCGAGAATTCATCGAGCGCATCCGACCGGACTACTTTTTACATATCGGTATGGGCGCGGTGGAGTGGGCCGAGACGCTCGCTCGTTTATGTGGTGAGGCGAAAATTCCTTTCCTGTTCACGAGCACGGTTTCAATTTTTTCAGATGAAGTGACCGGACCGATTTCCCCAGATACGCTACCAGATGCCGAGGATGACTATGGAAAGTATAAGCGTGAGTGCGAACGTGCGATTATGAACGCCAATCCTGGTGCTCAAATCGTTCGTCTCGGATGGCAAATCGGGGATGAGGCCGGATCGAATAATATGATGGACTATTTTACGAACGAGATGAAGCAACGAGGGGTCATCCAAGCGAGTGAGCATTGGTATCCATCATGTTCATTTTTAGCAGACACGGCAGACGCGCTATTTGAAATTTTGACTAAACGTGGACCAGGCATCTATCAGTTAAACGGAAATGCGAACTATTCCCTATACGACATCGCCGTCGGACTAAAAGAGCTTCATGACACCGACTGGCAGATTGAATGTACCGATGAACCGAAACGGGATAATCGAATGATCGATTCATCGGTCTCGATTCGTCCCATCTCCAAACGCCTAAATTTGCAAACGAAGTAAATTCAAAGTCGCCTACTCCCATCGAGTAGGCGACTTTTTTATTGGTTTCGAGTTAGATTAGTCAATCGCAATTTACTTTTCGGCAGACTCGGCATGTCTACAAAACTATAGCTCAAGTCTTGAGGCGGGACCGTGTAGGCGTATTCCTTAGTAAACAACTCAATGACTTGTGCAAGAATTGCAATGGTCACATGTTCACCAGCACATCGGTGTCCAAAATCTACATCTCCCCCACCTTGCGGAATAAAGTTAAACGGACTCTCGTTCCAATCTTTGAAACGAGAGGGATCGAATCGATCCGGCTCCGTCCAAATAGAGGAGTCATGATTCGTACCGTACAAATCAAGAAGCGTCAGCGTCCCTTCCGAAAATGCATAGCCGTCCCATTCAAAATCGGTTTTGACACGAGCTGCCGCTACAGGGAAAAATGGATAAAACCGTCTCACTTCCTGGACAAATTCTGTTTTCGAGACCTCTCCCCGCTCTACCTGCTCTTTTACATCCGGGAACTGATGTAAAGCTAAGACAGTGAAGAGGATATACACCGAGATTGCGACAGTCGGGCGTAAAATGTTCAATACTTCGACCGCCACGACGTCTTCAGGTAATAACTCTCCGGATTCATCCCGGTGCCACGAAAATTCGTACAGCGCCGTATGTTCGTTCGGCAATAATCGATTCGACCGCACTTCTTTTACCATCTGACGAATCCAGGATTCAGCGGAACTTCGTGCCTTCCGACCTTGTAAATACGTGGGACCAAGAGACGTACCCGATTCAAATAATAACCTCATCTCTTCAGTGCGCTTCCCAACTTCTTCTTTCGCAAGTGGAACTCCCGACCATTCACATACGGCCTTCATCAACACTTGTTGCGCAATATCGTATAAGACGACCTCCTCTCCCATTCGTTCAATCTGGTTCCACTCTCGATATGTCAAGCGGAGCAATCGATCTATATTTTCTTTTGTCATCAATGACATGAACATATGTTTTCGATGCGTATGTGCCGCACCATCTAGTGTTTGGACCCCATCTTCTCCAAACAAGGTTTTCAATAGACGTTTTGGCGCCGCATTCTGACGCATGAATTTGTCTGCATCATAGAACACCTCGGCAGCCTCTTCGCCCCCAAGACAAATCACGCGCTCCCCGAGCAAACGTGTTTCAAAGATATTTGATTGAAAACTTTTGCGACGATTCGCAACGAATAGATATCCTTCCCGTAAAAAATCGACACTATGGTCGAGTCCTTCTTGTTTCGGTATGACTTTCCCCATCCAACTCACCCTTTCTCTTTTCTCGAACTATAAAGGATGTTCCCCCGTTTTTAGCGAACAAACCTAATATCGAAAGGAGCGAGTGACATGTTGCCGTTCTTACTGACATTGCGTCGAATTGTACGCGGAATCTGGCGTGGCCTCCGCGAACCTGAGTTCCAAGTATTATTCAGTCTTGCCTTTCTCACTGTCCTATCCGGTACACTTTTTTACACACGGTTCGAGGAGATGCGTTGGTTGGACGCACTTTACTTCAGTGTCATCACCCTGACCACCATCGGATATGGTGATTTTGCCCCTCAGACCGACATCGGAAAAATATTCACAATCGGATATGTATTAACCGGGGTGGGCATCATGGTTGGCTTTATCACAAAAGTGTTTGATCATTTACAAAAAGCACGACTCGATGAATTAGAAGCAAAACAAAAGACGCCACCCTCTGATTCATAAGGATGGCGTCCTTTCGTTTAGGAAACTTTTCGATTTTCAATTTCAAGCTGTTGGTTGAAACGCTTCGTCTCGGCAATGACAACACCCGACAAGAACAAGAGACCAATCAAGTTCGGGATGGCCATTAAGCCGTTGAAGACATCCGATAACGCCCATACTAAGTTCAAGTTCGTCGTCATGGCACCGAGTCCCGCGACGAGTACAAAAGCAATCCGATAGGGAAGAATCGACTTTTGTCCGAACAAGTAATGGATGGAGCGTTCGCCGTAATACGACCAACCGAGCACGGTCGAATAGGCGAACAAAACGAGCCCGATTGTGACAATATAACCGCCGGCTGGTCCGAGGAACAGTTCAAATGTAGCTGAAGTCAATTCGACCCCTTCAAGTCCTGTCCCGATTTGACCACCCATGACGAGTGTCAATCCTGTCACCGAACAGACGACAAGCGTGTCCAAGAAGACTTGAGTCATCGAGACGAGCGCCTGACGACCCGGCATATCTGTTTTCGCTGCCGCTGCTGCGATCGGAGCAGAGCCAAGACCTGCTTCGTTCGAGAAGACACCACGTGCCACCCCGTATCGAATGGCAGCTCCGATGGCCCCTCCACCGATTGCTTCTGCACTGAACGTACTGCTGAAGATGAGTGCGAACGCATCCGGAATCAGCGAGTAATTCATCACCATAATTAAAAGACCGCTACCTAAGTAGAAGGCAATCATGACGGGGACGAAGTAACTGACCACTTTCCCGATGGAACGCACGCCTCCGAGAATGACCGCTCCTGTAAAAATCATAATGAGAATCCCTGATATGTAAAGTGGTACGTCAAACGTTGTTTTGAGCGCAAGCGCGACCGAGTTCGTTTGGACCCCGTTTCCAATACCGAACGCCGCAATCGATGCGAATGCAGCAAATGCTACTGCTAACCATCGTTGATTCAACCCTCGTTCTAGGTAGTACATCGGTCCACCAGCCATTTGACCGCGCTCATCAGTGACCCGATACTTCACGGCAAGAACTGCCTCTGCGTATTTCGTTGCCATCCCAAAGAAACCGGACACCCACATCCATACGATGGCTCCCGGTCCTCCTAAAACGACCGCTGTCGACACCCCGACGATATTCCCCGTACCGACGGTCGCCGCCAGAGCGGTCATGAGCGCCTGGAAGTGACTGATGTCCCCTTTAGAGGATTGATCCTGATTTTTCGAAAACGCCAATTTCAACGCATACGGTAATTTGGTGATTTGAATCCCACCTAGACGCACCGTCAAGTAAATGCCTGTCCCCACAAGCAAAATCAAGAGCGGTGGTCCCCATACAAAGTTGGATGCCGTACTCACCCATTCACTAAATGATTGCCCCATACAAAGTATCCCCTTCCCCCGAAAAATAGTGTACACCTCTATTTTTTCAGAATACTTAGAACAATGCAAAAGTATTGTACTAAAACAACTGATTCATTGTTTGTTCTGTACAAAAACAGCGAGACGAACTCAATCGTCTCGCTGTGACTCGGGTTTCTCTCGTTGTAAAGGCGCTTTCCAATCAAATGTATCCGGAACATAATCGAGCCCGCCTGGATGAAACGGCTGGCAGCGAATGAGCCGGCGAGCGGTTAAATAACTGCCTTTGACAGCCCCATGTTTTTCGATTGCTTCGATTCCGTAGTGCGAACAGCTCGGATAAAATCGGCACGTTGGCGGCTTTAATGGTGAAATAAAACGCTGGTAACCTTGAATCCCTTTTACTAGTACACGTTTCACACGATTTCGCCTCACTCTTTTGAATTAGTGCCATCATAGCGCGATTTGAAACGTTTGTCATGTTCGTCGATTCCTATGTCAAATCGTTTTCCATCTCTTTACAAATGAGCAGGATGGGCGATATTCGAGTGTATGTTTGTTATGATAGTCAACATAACTATTGACCGAATCGAAAAGAAGAGGTGACGAATGATGAATCAATTACTAATGGTCGGTGCTGGATCGATGAGTGAGGCGCTCGTTCGCGGGTGGATCGACTCGGGAATCGAACCGACACACATCACAATGACAAACCGAAGTGACCGGGGGCGCTTACTCTTCCTACAAGATGAACTCGGCGTTCAAATTGTTGAGGACGAAAACGTTAACGACTATGACATCGTCGTATTAGCGATGCAACCTGATGGCGTCATCCCGTACGTAGAATCAAAAGAATGGAAGACCCCACTACTCGTCTCGGTCGCTGCACATATCGAACCGAGCCAATTAGAAGAGGCTTCAGGGCTACCAGCTGTTTGCGCCATGCCGAACACGCCTGTCGCCCATCGGAACGGGATGACGGGGCTATGGTTTGGTCCAGAAACAGATGAGGCCGTCCGTGAGAAAGCGACTTCTCTCTTTGAACGGGTCGGTCGAACGGCCGTCACCGATGCGAAAACGATGTCCGCCTTTATGGCCGCTGCAGGGTGCAGTCCTGCCTTTTTCTATGAAATCGTAGGTGCGATGACGCCCGTCCTAACGGATGTCGGTTACGATGAACAGACAGCGCGTCAAATTGTCGCCCAAGCGATGAAAGGCTCCGCTGAGTTACTGTCTCATGAAACACGTGAGACGAATGAACTGATTGCCGATGTGGCCGCTCCAGGCGGACCGACCGACCGTGGTGTCGGCGTGCTTCGTGATCGGAATCTTGCTGACGTGATGGCTTCAGCCTTGCGCGAAAGTGCCAAAGAAGATCATGAGTCGATTGAAGAAGTGTAAACGATACTCGTTTACACTTCTTTTTATGTTCACTCGACCTTACTATTTATTGCTTATAACTTTTTATATGATCAATATTTCACTTTCTCTTTTGACATGATAAGATAGCGAATGAGAATCGTTATCAAAAGATGGGGAAGGTTACTTATGAGTCTATTACGACATGTCGCGTTGAATCAAACCGTCATTTTATCTGATTTGACTAAAATTGATGATTGCTTGCGTCGACGAATGATTTCTCTTGGTTTTTACGAGGGATGCTCGGTACGTGTGAAGCGCAGAGCTATTTTTTCAGGACCGCTCACCATTGAACAAGTGGATCATCAACAAATTATCGCCATCCGAAGATCAGATGCCGAAAAAATCGGAGTGATTGTACCATGAGCCAACGGATCGCATTGATTGGCAATCCAAATACAGGCAAAACTTCATTGTTTAATCGATTAACAGGTTCATTCGCACATGTGGGCAACTGGGCCGGTGTCACAGTCGAACAAAAAATCGGTCAGTTACATGGGAAAGTCGGACAATTAGTTGATTTACCCGGTGTCTATGACTTAGACCCGCTCTCGGCAGATGAAGCGATTGTCTCCCGTTTCTTACTGCATGAACCATTTGACGGGATGATCAATATTGTCGATGCTTCACAATTAGAACGTAACTTACAACTTACTTTGCAGCTTCTAGAGATGGGACGACCGCTTCAAATCGGTTTAAACATGGTCGACGTCGCAGAAAGTCGTGGAATGCATGTTAATCTCGACAAATTAAAAACGCTCCTCCAAGTAGATGTCTTCCCGATCACCGCACGAACAGGTGATGGTTGTGACGTCTTGCTCTCATCGATTCAAATGGAGAAGCGTCAACCTTTCGAATTAAACTATGGGCCAGAGACCGAAGAAGCGATTACACGCATTCTTCGTTTAACTGGTCTATCGAGAACGGATCGCTGGATTGCAATTCAATATTTAGCAGGCAACCGGATTGTCGTCGACCATTTAGAAGCATCATCTCCAGAGATTGTTGCCGTCCGAAAAGAACTGGAAACGGCTATAGGGCGTTTTGCACACGCACACATCACTGAGCGTCGTCGCGATTGGGCGAAACAGATTCGACACCAGGTCATTGAAAATCACAATGCACAGGACGTGACGATGACAGATCGCATCGATGCGGTTGTGACGCATCCTATCTTAGGTTTACCCATCTTCTTCGGGGTACTCTATGCGCTATTCCACGTGACATTTAATTGGGTTGGTGCACCTCTTTCCGATTTATTAGACGGACTATTGTCTGGTCCGATCACATCAGGAACGGTTTGGATGTTAGATGCTGTAGGTGCTTCTCCATTCATTAAAGCCCTTCTCGTAGACGGTGTCATCGCAGGTGTCGGTGGCGTATTGGTTTTTGTTCCGCAAATCTTTGTCCTCTTTTTCTTTATCTCATTTTTAGAGGACTCCGGATATATGGCGCGAGTCGCCATCGTGATGGATCGTTTCATGCAACTCGTCGGATTGAATGGAAAAAGCTTTATCCCGATGATTATCGGATTCGGATGTAACGTTCCTGGAATCATGGCCGCTCGAACGGTCGAAGAGGAGCGCGAACGTCTAGTCACCATCTTCATCTCACCATTCATGTCATGTTCGGCCCGGCTTCCGATTTACGCTGTGTTTGCGGCGAGTTTCTTCTCTACTCATCAAGCACTCGTTGTCCTCTCGCTCTATATGTTGGGAATTTTCCTTGCCTTGATTGCCGCGAAAATCTTTACGAAGGCATTGGCCTCTGAAGATCAGACGAGCTTATTCATCGTCGAACAACCTCCATACCGCGTTCCCCAAGGACTTACCTTATGGCGTAGCACTTGGCAAAAAGCTAAAGGATTCGTTCGAAAAGCCGGTACATTTATTTTTGGTGGCTCTGTGTTCATCTGGCTACTCGCCTATTCAGGTCCAAGCGGCTTTGATGTACCGATGAATGACAGTTTCTTGGCGATGATTGGTGGTATGATTGCCACATTACTCGTCCCACTCGGATTCGGTACTTGGCAAGCCGGTGCCTCGCTCATCACCGGATTCTTAGCAAAAGAAGTGGTCGTGTCTACGATGGCAATCATCTATGCGGTCGGCGAATCAGATTTATCGGAGTCGCTATTACCAATCTTCACCCCACTCAGCGCGTATAGCTTCATGGCCTTCGTTTTACTTTATGTCCCTTGTTTGGCGACAGTCGCTGTCATCCGGCGAGAAGTGGGTAGTGCCAAGTTGACATGGTTCGCCAGTTTATACGGTTTAGGTGTCGCTTATGTGGTGTCTCTTGTCATTTATCAAGTCGGTCGCTTATTCGGATTTGCGTAAGGAGGAATACCATGTCATTCTTTGACCTACTCATCGGATTCATTGTTTTTGGATATGCCGCATTTTCTCTTTACCGCTACACACGTAAAGCAAAAGGCGGGAAATGTGCAACATGTGAAATTGAACCTACCTGTACAGCGGCGTGCGATGCAGCCGATTGGGATAAAATCATTGCGGAAGCTCTACGAAAAGAGCCTTCCACAATGAATGCAACCACGAAAAAAGACTGAATCGAATTCAGTCTTTTTTCTTTACAGCATATGTATAACCGTGACAATCATCGCGACCACTAAAATCCCCGGTAATAAATTGGCCACACGAATTTTTGTGATTCCAACCAAGTTCAGACCAATCGCCACAATCATGACCCCACCGGTCGCGGTCATCTCTAAAATAAAACTGTCCATGAGCGATTCCGGTATGAATTTCATGATTTGAATGGCGAGTAATGCGATTCCGCCCTGATACAGTAACACTGGAACTGCTGAAAACATGACCCCAATCCCAAGTGTCGAACTTAACACGAGGGCCGTAAAACCATCAATCAACCCTTTCGTGTACAACACGTCATGATCACCACGCAACCCGCTATCGAGCGCCCCGATAATGGCCATCGCCCCGATCACGAAAATGAGTGTGGCCGTTACGAATCCTTCCGCTACACTCGATTGACTTCCAAGTCGCCGTTCAAGTCGATAACCGACTTCATTCAATAATTCATCTAACTTCCACCACTCCCCGAGCGCTGACCCGACGACGAGACTTCCGATGACAATCAAGAAGTTTTCACTCTTCATCCCCATTTGAATCCCAAGCAAGATGACCGCAAGCCCGATTGCCGCAGTCACCGTCTCCTTCATACGCTCCGGAATGCGGTGAAATAAGAGGCCTAGCAATGCCCCGATGACAATCAATGCGGCATTGACGAGTGTACCCGTTAGCACCATGTTGCATTCCCCGTTTCATTATGTATTGAAAGGAATATACCAATTGCTTTCGTGCCATGTCAATATACAAAAAAAAGAGCCACTTCTCGCAAGAAGTGGCTTCGCGGAAACCCATGTTCCGGTGGGTTTCTCGAGGGTTTGGCACCCAAGTGATTCTGACTGGGCTCGAACCAGCGACCTCTACCCTGTCAAGGTAGCGCTCTCCCAGCTGAGCTACAGAATCAGGTCGTGTCCTCTCTTAAGGACACTATTAATATATCAAGAAACTATTGAGTTGGCAACAACTTTTTTTATTTTTTTAGAGACTTTTTATCGTGTCATTTGTTGACGGTCGATATGTCGACATAACCGCTCCAAGTCACCCGCATAAACGGAGACGAGCATATCCTTGTACAGTGTATCTCGATCCCAGTGAAGACCATTCGCTTTGGCGACACGTTGAGATGGAACGTTGTCCGGATGAATCAGAGAAATAATCTCCTTCTCACCCTCTGAAAAAGCATGCTGCATCAGACGCGCGGCGGCTTCTCGACCATATCCCATGTGCCAATGCTTCGGTGACAACCAATATCCGACTTCCAACTCGATTTTGCCGTCCAATTCATGCAATAGCGTACCTGCGTGACCAATCGGTTCATCACTTTCAAATGTCATGAGCTTCAGGAGACCCGTTTGGCGTCCTGTCTCATAGCGGGCCAATTGACGTTCAAACCATTCAATCGTCTGTTCGTCTGTATACGGTCTCCCATCCGGACTGATGAAGCGCATCACCCGTGGATCTTGGAGAAGCGATTTGACAAAATAGAAATCAGAAAGCGTATACGGTTCAAACCGCAAACGTTCGGATTGCAACTCGACAAGATGCATCGTTTTCCGCCCCCTTTTTTTCATCACATAATCTGAAGTAATAAATTCCCGTTTTCAGCACATTTCAATCCTTTACGAGACAATTTTTAAACCGATTACGCTACTAATAATCATCAACAAAAAGAAGATACGCCAACGATTTTTCGATTCGTTCAAATAGAGCATCCCTAAAATGACACCGCCGGCCGCGCCGATGCCTACCCAGATGGAATAGGCAAGACTAAGAGGAATGACCTCAAGTGATTTTGATAACCAATAGAAGCTGAGCGCAAACGATAAAATTGATGCAATCGACCACTTTAAAATCTGGTATCCTTTCGATTTCCCCATAAAGAAAACGGCTGTCATTTCAGCAATTCCCGCTCCAATCAGATAAACCCAACTCATGCTTCTTCCCCTCCTGTCACTTGCTTCAATCCGATGATGCCGATAATCAACGTCGCCACAAGTATTAGTTTCCATCCACTAAGCCCCTCGTCAAACAAGAAGGCGCCAACTATGACTGTGCCGACCGCACCGATTCCTGTAAAAACAGCGTACCCCGTACCGGCAGGCAGCGTCCGAAACGCTTTCGCCAATAATCCGAAACTGAGAATCAATAACACGATTGTCCACAATGTCGGACCTAGAATCGTGAAGCCTTCAGACAACTTCATCGTGGTCGCCCAGACGATTTCGAGTAGTCCTGCAAACAGGAGGGAGATCCATGCACTCTTCTCTTTACTCATCCCAACCCACTCCTTTCTTGAAAATTCGAAACGCAGCTTGTTGTCTCATATTCCGATCCTCTTCAAATGTGAATAACGATAGTAAGGCGCCATCTAAAAAGCAATAGTAGGCAGCATATAGTTCATCGAGCGATTGTACCGGTAAATCGCCACGTTCCATCGCCAGTCGAAATTGCTCTTTCTCAAATCGTTTTAACTTGGTTTCGACCGTACCGATGACTTCCTCGATATACTCTCGAAACTCCGGAGGAGGTACTAGTAGCATTCGTTTCGTCAACATCCAAGTCTCATGATCACTAAAGAATGACGTGAGTGTGTTGACAATCGAATCGATTCGTTCTAAAGGTGGTCGTCCAGCCGTATCGTCACAAGTTGTCTGCCATACTTCTTCGTAACGATTCGCCATATCTGACACGACTTGTTTGAACAGTTGTTCCTTCCCATCGATATGGGCATATAAAGAAGCCTTGCGAATCCCTACATCTTCCGCTACTGCCGCTAGTGACAACCCTTCGTAACCATCCCGTGCGAAGCGTGTTCGAGCAGACTGCATGATTTTATCTTTTGTATTCACGTCATTCACTCTCCTTGCCTTACACCTTACCTAACGAACGGTAGGTAGTCAAGTCAGGCGATTGTATTTTGGTTCATGATTCTCCACAATACAAGTAGAAAGAGGTGACGAAAGATGATTGAACAATTGAACGTGTCGATTCCGACGGAGAAGGTACGTGGTCAAAAGCGGATTGTCCGCGTATTTCGACCAGACTGGGTCGACGTCAGCACCCCGCTTCCCGTCCTGTATATGCATGATGGACAAAATGTGTTTTCTGGAAACACTGCTACATATGGAGAAGGTTGGGAAATCGATCGTTGCATCGATTTACTACGACTCCCGCTCATGGTCGTCGCCATCGCGAGCGCCCCGAACTGGCTGGACCGTTATGATGAGTATTCATATGAGGAAGATGAGATGCTGTATCGACGGATCGGACCCGAATTGGCAAGAACTCGTCCAACACTCGGTGGCCAAGGCCGTATGTATACAGATTGGCTCATGAACGAATTAAAACCACGAATTGACAGCGAGTACGCTACTGACCCAAAAGATGTCGGGGTCATGGGGAGCTCGATGGGAGGTGTCATCTCCCTATACATGATGGCGACCTATCCTTCTATTCGACGAGTTGGTTCCCTCTCCACTGCGGCATAGGCCAATCTTGATCCATTGATCCGAGAAATGAAACATGCTGAGTTCGCCGGTAAACTATATATGGACATTGGCACAAATGAAGAGAGCGGGCCTATCACTCCAAGCGACTACCTATTCACGAATGCGAAACTGATTGACGTCATCGCGCAGAAAGGAATCGCCTTCCGATATGAAGTCGAACCAAATGCGATTCACAACGAATCGGCCTGGCGTCGCCGCTTGCCTCACGCACTGCGCTATCTATACGATTGCACGTAAAAAGAGCGAATTCCGTAACTTTCGGAATTCGCTCTTTTGTTTAGATGACCCAGTTCCCGTCACGCATGATTGCTTCACGCGTCCCGTCTTCCCGTTCACCATCGATATTCATTTCGGCTGACCCGATCATGAAGTCAACGTGTGTCATCGAGTCGTTCGCCCCGTTCGCCGCGAGCTCTTCTTGTGACATCGAAGGACCCCCTTCGAGACATGTCGAGTACGCACGTCCGAGCGCCAAGTGACACGATGCATTCTCATCAAACAACGTGTTATAGAAGAGAAGACCAGAGTTCGAGATTGGAGAATCATCCGGAACGAGCGCTACTTCACCGATACGACGCGCACCCTCATCCATGTTCAACAATTCATCAAGAGCCGCTTGCCCTTTTTTCGCCTCCGCTTTGACGACTTTCCCACCTTCAAACCAAAGAGTGAACTCATCAATCAAGTTCCCGCTGTAGCTGAGTGGTTTTGTACTCGATACGTGACCTTCCACAGAATCTTTATCTGCGAGCGTGAAGACCTCTTCCGTCGGCATGTTTGCGATAAAGTCGATTCCATCGACGTTCGGACCGCCACCGCCAAGGAAGACGTGTTTTTTCGGAAGTCCAATCGTCAATTCCGTACCTGGCGCTTTGTAATGAAGCTTCGCATATTTCTTCTCTGTCAACAGCTTCGCACGGCTACGGAGTGATTGATCGTGTGTATCCCATGCCGCGACGACATCTTCTTGATCCATCCGCGTTGCTGCGAAGATGGCTTGCCATAATGCTGCAACCGCATCATCACGTCCCGGGAATACTTTTTGTGCCCACGCTTCTGACGCACCTGCGACGATTGACCAGCTCACATTGTCGCTCATCACATATTGACGCCACTTCGCAAGCGCTTGTCCTGCTGCACGGTTTGCATCCGAAATGCGTGACGATTCCACACCATTCAATGCATCCGGGTCATCACTGACGATTGACAAGAATGCCGTCTTCTCTTCAGCCAATTGCTCAAAACGAGCCTTCAACCAATCTGGAAACTCTTTGAACGAATCCGCTGGTGCATTGAAATAACGGATTTTCGCTGTTTCTTCGTCGCTCCAGTTGACGAACACTTGCTTCGCTCCGGCCGCATAAGCAGCCTTCACCACGTGACGGACGAGTGGTGCCTGACTGATGTCAGCACGTACTTCTAATTGTTGACCAGGTTGAATGTTCACACCTTTTTTCACAGCTAATTCTGCATAGCGTGCGAAATCTGCCTCTGTCGGCATCGAAATCTTAGACATATGTATCGTTCCTCCTTTTCAGTTATCTTTATTTTCTTAAATTTCAGGAAAAGTTGCAACCAATGCGCAAAAACGGGCATATTAGTAGATGAAGAAAGAAGGAGGAATCCAAATGGCAGATTGGAAAACAACGTACACACATTTTTTAAAGCAAGCGAAAGAAGACATCCGCGACCGAGAACAATTGGGCGACTTGCTCGTTCAAGGTGAACGCGCACTCGCAAAAGTCACAGTCGATGTGGCATCCAATGAAATCAGTAACATCGAACGTGAAGAAGAACTGACACTTTACTTCCAGATGAAACAAATGCTGAATATGTTACGCGCGCTTTACAATGAACAATTTGAGATGCAACCCGATAAACAAGAGGAACTTGTTGCGGCCATCCTATACTTCGTCTCCCCATTCGATGCGATTCCAGACGATGTCCCACTCGGACTTTTTGATGATGCTCAAGTCATCGATTACGTACATGAGCAATTAGCGAGTGATATCGATCGATTCCATAATGACATGTGAGACTTGAAATGACGTAAAAGTAGCAGTACGCTTGCAGAAGACTTACAAAAAGGAGGCGTCAGGCCTAGCCATTATCTATGTATGCAAAATCTCGAAAACGGGTTGCCCTTGAAACGGTACTGTTCATCATTGCCGGGACAATCCTTCAGTCTGTCTTTGTCAGCTTACTGCTCAAACCAAACGAAATCGGTTCTGGGGGAATCGTCGGAATCACGTTGATTACGAATGAACTGTTTGGAACCCCCATCGGTTTGACACAGCTCGTGCTTAATATCCCGCTCTTTATATTGGGACTAAAATATTTGGGACGTCGATTTATCTTGATGACAGGAATTGTCGTCGTACTTTCCTCTATCCTCATCGATAGTTTGCCAGTCTTGATTCCCCCGACCCCACTCGATGATCCGCTCGTCGCTTCGGTGTTCAGCGGAATCGTTTCAGGGCTTGGACTCGCACTTCTCCTCTTTGCAGGAGCTTCCACCGGTGGACTCGATATTCTAGGGAAAGTCATCTATATGAATAATCGAAACTTGTCGTTACCTAAAATCTTTCTGACACAAGACATCATCGTCTATGTGTTGGTCTTCATCGTCTTTGACATCAAAGCTGTGATGTACGCGCTTGTGTTAAGCTTCGTCAGATCCCGTACGTTACTTACGATTCATAAATTCTTCGCTGCCCAAAAGCAATGCTTCATCATTTGTCAAAAAGCAGACGAAATCAATTTGGTCATCAAGCAGAATTTGAAACGGGGCGTCACGATTATGGATGCGACAGGCGGATATTCGAATGATTCGAAAAAAATGCTGTACGTCGTCGTCCAGAACAATGAAATCCCACGCCTTCGTCAAATCGTATCTGAAATTGATTCTGAGGCGTTTGTCACTGTATCTGAAATCGATTCAGTCGTCGGGAACTTTAAAGAGCACTCCTATACACTGTAAATCTAAAATTTTCGACAACAATATAGATTGTTGTCGATTTTTTTGTGTAATCTTCGTTCTCCTGTTCCGATAATAAATAAGAGCCCCATACATATAAAGAAGGAGGTGCATGAGTTGTCTGTTTACTCGTTGCGCCAATACGTTCCGGCGATTCTCATCGGAACTTTTTCTACCGGACTTTTATTTTTACTTTTGACCCCGCACGACTTACTACAGATCACGTTGTTCATCTATTATCTCGTCATATCAGGGGCAGCGATTGGCTTTAGCGGAGTAGCTATCTTTAAACATAGAGGTATGCGGCGTTTTATCCATATTTTGATTAGTGCAGGAAATGTATGTTTCACGCTGTACTTACTGATGCACTATCATTCAATCAACGACAATATACAGTCCTTGTTGTTCCTCCAAAATTTCTTTTATTTAATCATGGCTTTAATCGTCATCACGCAATCGATTGAGTTCCGTACTTTGAAACTACGCACGTTCGATTTATTCGCTCTGTTCAGTTTCCTCTTGATTGGTGGTCTTCATATTTGGTTCTTTTCAACGCAAGACGTCTCACTCGTGTCACAGTTGAGCGGATTCGAAGAGCAGATGTTACTCATTAGCCTCTATATGATGCTCGCATTCCTCTACTTAAATCGAGTCGTCTCAGCCGGTCAACAGTTCCGGATTTTATTGCTCGTCGGAATTCTTGGATTCACGATTGCTTCGATTGCAAACACGTTGGTTGTCTTTTCCGGAATTACACATGAATTGATTCATCTGTTGCAAGTCAGTAGTATCTTGACCATCTCGATTAGCTACTGGGTCGATGATGTATCGGAAGATGCACTTGCCTACGATTCCATTGTCGATTATGTGCTGTATAGTGTGGTCGTCATGATGTTTTTACTCGCTTCCGATCGCCTTCTTGGAACATCCGTATTGGACTCGATGATCGCAAATGCTGTTCTCTTGTTGCTCATTCGTCAGTTTGTCGTCTCCAAGCAGAATGCACTCATCAGTCATCGTTTGCATTCCGTCAACACAGATTTGGAAGTTGCCGTGTCGACCAAGGCACATGAATTAGAAATCCGTGAACAGCAATACCGTTCGCTTTTTGCCTACCATTCAGAACCGATTTTCTTATTCGACTTGCATGGCGAAGTGTTATCTGTCAACGAGGCCGGCAGTTCTATCTTAGGACTGACAACCGAAACACTACTCGGCTCGAACATCTTAGACATCATTGAATCGAAAGACCGTGCACCTTATACCATCATTCTTCAAGAGTTGACGAACGGTCGTCCCCGAACAATCGATGTGCGTGTGATGACCGACGAAGGGGAAACACGCGTCTGGCAATTGGTCAACGTCCCAATGATCATCGAGGGAGAAGTCGAGGGCATCTACGCTATCGCTAAAGACATCACCCAGATGATCGAGCAACAAGAACAAATTCTGTATCAAGCTAAATTCGATAGTTTGACCGGTCTTCATAACCGCTACGCACTTCAAGAGCAAATCGAACGCTTAATCGAGGAAGGGCGTACGTTCACATTGATGTTTTCCGATTTGGATGGATTTAAAGAAATCAATGATCAATTCGGTCATCATATGGGTGACCAGTTATTACAACATATCGGAAAACGGCTGCGGACTGCACTCTTGCCGAACGAATATGCCGGGCGACTCGGGGGCGATGAGTTTATCGTCGTCGCGGAACATGGAGACGATGAGATGTTGACGGAACGATTGCGGCGGCTTGTCTATCGTCCCCCGTATTATATGGCCGGGACACTCGTCGAAGTACATGCCTCGATCGGGATTGTCCGCTTCCCGGAGCATGGGAAAAAATTAAAGCACTTGCTCTCGAATGCCGATTTGGCGATGTATCGCGCGAAAGACAAAGGTCGTGACGAAACCGTCATGTTCGAACCAGAGTTACGGGAGGACAAAGAAGAGCGGAAAGTGTTGATGGAAGGGCTTGAAACCGCACTTGAAAAAGGCGAGATTTCCCTTTTCCTTCAGCCTCAAGTGGATGCCTCGACGAAAGCAATCATCGGAGCAGAGGCGCTCATGCGCTGGCAACATAACGGTGCGTTCATTCCACCAAGCCAGTTCATTCCGATTGCTGAAGAAACGGGACATATTCAGGATTTAGGTCGTTGGATGATTCATGAGACATTCCAATTGATTCACGTATTTGAACAAGGCGACATCCACTTACCGAAACTATCGGTAAACTTATCCGTCCGTCAGTTGTTTGATGAACACTTGATTGATTACTTGAAAACATTGTTCAAACGGTTCCCGATTGAACCGTCACGCCTTAATTTTGAGTTGACAGAAACCGTGGCCGCACATCATTCGGATCGTGTATTAAATCGCATTTTAGAGTTAAAAGCACTCGGCATCAAGCTGTCTATCGATGATTTCGGGACAGGGTACAGTTCACTCGCATACCTCGTCCGTTATCCAATCGATGAACTGAAAATTCCTCGCGAATTCACGATGCAGCTTGAAGAGAATCGCGAATATCAAATGGTTACGACGACCATTGTCGCCATGGCACGCCAACTCGGTATGGCACTCGTTGCCGAAGGCGTCGAAACCGAGTACCAGGAGACGTTCCTTCGTAAAATCGGTTGTGACTCCATGCAAGGATATCGCTATGCGAAACCGATGCCGCTCGATGAATTTGTCATTTACTACATGAAACACACAACGCCTTGAACCGGTTATTCGGTTCAAGGCGTTTTTTCATCTCATCTCGTACACTTTGACTTCTCCCGGTTTCAAATCGACCAAGAGATTCCAATTGTCATCAAACGAATGCTCCGTATACGGCCACGAATCAGGTGAATAGACCATCTCCGCAAAACGACTCGCATTCCAATTTCGACGTCTCACCCCATCAAGCGTGACAACTCCTCGTAGCGCATCTACCATGTTCGTATTCGCTACGATGAGCAACGTATCATTCGTTTCCGGTCGTAACCAAGCGAATCCAATGAACGGGGCGAACGGTTCATTTAAAATGAGTGGTTCAAAGTGATTCGGATCCACGAGCACATCTAACCATCGACGTCGAATCTCAGCCACTTGATGCATCACTTCAATCATTTCATCCCGTTCTGGATGATCCCAATGAAACTGATACGCATCAAAAAACGCAAGCTTGCCAAAATAAGGATCCGTCGGGAAGAGTTGATACGCCTCTTCCGGTCGACAATCGAGTCCAGTGTTCATCGGTTGTGTCTCATACAATTCGAGCCCCGAGTTCGTCATCGGAACCCCATTAGGCATAAATCCGTTCAACACCGTCAACAAACGGCTTGCTTTTCGTCCGCCTTCCCGTGTCGCGAGTCGTCGCGTATCTGCCGTTTCACCTGCTGCAAATACCGGAAGAGGTAAAAAGCGTGAATCGTATAAGAATTGATGGGTTTCATGCGTGTTGAATCGCGGTTCTTTATAAAAACCATATCCGATAATCATGTTATAGCCAGCGTCCTTCGCCGCCCAGGCTCCGGACTCGATGAGTTCTTCAGCGATAAAGCTGAAATTCGAATCGATGGCACGCGGTTGTTCCAAAATTCGTTGTGCTAAATCGACCGGAAGGGCATGACCCATATCAATACGCGCTCCATCTATACCGTATTCCCGTTGATAGTGAGGAATGATATCAGCGAGCATCTCCCAAAGGGGTTCATTGATTTCATTTCCTCGGAATTGATTGGATTTGATCGAATCAAACAGGATATAAGGTGCAATGTTCGCATCGTTCACATAAGGTGCCGCTGCAAGCGGATGGTCTAAGAAAAGTCGGAAATAGGTTACGTCTGACCATGGTGGTTGCGGGTCATTGATACAATCCGAGAAAGCAGGTGCAGTCGTTAATCCGAACTCTCGTTCAATCATCGCCAATACGTTTTCTTCTGGATGCTCGAGCAACGTGTTACGTACACGATCCCATTTCTCCACATCAATCAAGTTCGGTGCCATGGAGAACCGTCGCAAGTGTTGCCATACGTCTTCTGAGTTATACACCATCGGCAAAAAAGCAAATTCCGGTTTGACGTTCTCCCCAATGCCCGGAACATATGGCGGATGATAATAATCGACTTCCGTCAAGGGAATCCAGTAAAACCATTCTGGGTTTTCTAAGATGAGACGGTTATCTCGGGCACACGTCCGCGGGATGACATCGATGACGACACGAATCCCTACCATGTGACAGGCCTCCACGAATGCGGCAAATTCTTCTTCGACCGTCATCTCGTCACCAGTTAACGTTTCCTTCAACTCTTCATCGATTGCGAAAAAGTCTTGAACGGCATAAGGAGAACCGAATTCACCCTTCTTGTTTTTATGGCTGTGTTGCGAAATCGGCAAGAGGAATAATGTATCGATCCCCATATAGAGAAGATGCGGAATCAATGCAAGCGTTTTCACAAAAGTGCCTGTGTCTTTCATTCCCACTGAATTCTCCATTTCAACGTAACCCGACCCGTCATGGTCCCATGAGGTCGATGTACGAACTTGCATGGAGTAGACCGATGCCCGTTTGATCCAATCCCCCCCGGTTTGTAAATGTCCGTCTGCAAGCGCAATGGAAGTACGATAGTCGCGACTTTCATGTGCATACGGGAAAATCGTTTTTTCAATCGTTTCCAACAAAAAATCATATGGATTGACACGTTCCACCCCATCTCGAACCGGCTCGGAATGGAAACGCATACGATTCCAAAGACTCGGAATCTCATAGGTAAGATTGGTTCGCTTGTTTCGTAAAACCTGGCACAGCTTGTGTAACGTCGAGTTCTCTGACATATTGACTCTCCTTATGCATCTAATTGTCTTCTCTCATCAAGAGACACTACTCTTAATGATTATACATTTCCCCGTTTTTTCCTTTTCCAAAAAAATATTTTCTGTCGTTTTTTACAAAATCATGTACGATGTAGAAGAAAGGAGGGTCACGATGTCACAACGAAAGTGGATTTTATTATGGATCAGTTTATCAATCTTATCTATTTCGATTATTTTTATTTTTATTTTTCAATTGAAAGAAACAAATGAGCGTCTCGAAACCATTCAAGGCGAACAACTCGACTCCTATGAATCGATTGAAGACGTGATGTATTATAACGTCGAACGGGCAAATGCCATCCGTGGATTACTCGCATATGAAGACCGACACTTTTTAGAGATGTACTATAGCATGTCTCGACAAGCCAAAGACCTTAAACAATCCATCATCGATGACCCGGACACACCGAGCTCTGTCCTCGATTTACTCGAACGAGATGCCATTTGGGAAAAGGAAGCCGACCGCGTTCTCGTCATCTATGAAGAAGGCGACTTAGTGAAAGCGACGGCTGTCGCAGAAACGATGACAGAACTTCGGCAAACGATTTTAGAAGATTTACGGTCTCTCAAACAAATGCAATACAAAGACATTCATAAAGAGTTGATTGCGGCAGAGAATCAAGTATCTTTCTTGACACAAGTCCTTTTCACCATCACTTTTTTACTTCTTGCTATTATTGTCATCCTTACCTTTTTGTTGTTGCGCATTAAAACGCAACACGACAGAATCGAATAAAAAAAGAAGTGTCTCAGGTACAAAACCGAGACACTTCTTTCATGATGTCATACGAAGTAACCGCGTCGCATTCGCGATGGCAAGAAGCGCCACTCCCACGTCCGCAAATACCGCTTCCCACATCGTTGCGATGCCGAACAATCCTAAAAGCATGACAAGTGCTTTGATTCCAAAGGCAAGGAAAATATTTTGCCAGACGACGCGCTTCGTTCGTTTGCCTAGCTCAATGGCCCGAATGACATCCGTTGGCGCATCATGCATCAATACCACGTCCGCCGCCGTGACTGCTGTATCGCTTCCGACGCCACCCATGACGAGACCGACGTCTGCCCGGGCCAAAGCCGCCGCATCATTCATACCATCCCCGACAAAAGCAACTTTACGCGTTCCGACCATCCGTTCGATTGCCTCCACTTTCTCGTGCGGCAGCAACTCCCCTCGTACTTCATCCAATCCGAGTTGCTTGCCAATTTTTGTAGCGACTTCTCGACGATCTCCAGATAGCATGACCGTCTGGATTCCGATTCGTTTCAATTGTTCGATTGCAGCCATCGCATCCGGCTTTACCGTATCCATCAGTTCGATTCGTCCAAGCCAACGATTATTCTTCATCACATGTACACTCGTCCCGATTGACGAATCTTCAATCACTTGACCTAACCGTTCCATGTAACGGGTACTCCCTACATACACCTCGTCGTCACCATCTCGTGCATGGAGACCATATCCCGGCTCCTCTTGAATCGAATCAAACGATTGAACCTCCCCAGCACGACGGACGATTGCTTGCGCAAGAGGATGATTGGATGCTTGTTCGACACGGGCAGCTAACCGTAACAGTTCATCGCTAGTGATGTCGTCTGTCGTCACGATATCGGTCACTGCAAATCGCCCGGTCGTCAATGTTCCTGTTTTATCGAAGACCACTGCATCTACTTCAGTCAATGTATCAAGGAACTCGCCACCCTTTACAAGAATCCCTTGTTTCGATCCAGAACCGATTCCCCCGAAATAACCTAACGGGATTGAAATCACAAGTGCACAAGGGCAACTGATGACGAGAAAAATCAAGGCCCGGTAAATCCATTCATTCAAGTCCCCTACAAACAAGGGTGGAACGAATGCGACAAGTGTCGCCATGACTACCACAATCGGTGTATAGACTTTTGCCAAGCGCGTGATCATTTGTTCCGTTTTTGCTTTCTTTCCATTTGCCTCTTCGACGAGAGCAATCATTTTTTGAAGGCTTGATTCAGCCGCGAGCTTTGTCGTTTCAACGATGAGACGCCCTTCGATATTGACCATACCTGCCAACACTTCCTCGCCCGCGCTAACTTGCCTCGGAACGGATTCACCAGTCAATGACGACGTATTTAAAGAGCTCGCCCCACTCACGACGAATCCGTCCATCGGGACTAGTTCTCCTGAACGAATGACGAGGTGTGACCCGACCGTTACTTCTTCCGGCAATCGTTCCATTTCCTGACCCGCCTCGAGTACACGCGCTCTGGTCGGTTTCATATTCAACAAGGACTGAATCGATTTTCGGGAGGCGCGTACCGCCCGTCCTTGCACATATTCCCCAAGTTGATAAAACAGCATGACCGCCACCGCTTCCGGGTATTCCGAAATGGCGAATGCCCCGATTGTCGCGATGGTCATTAAAAATTTCTCGTCAAACCATTCCCGGTTCCATATGTTCCGGACCGCACCGTATACGACGTCGTAACCGGCAAGTGAATATGCCGCAATATATCCTAAAATCGAATCTGTCCAAATCGCCATCGAAAAAATAAGAGCGGCTGTGAGAAATCTCCAAAGCGTCCAATCTCGTCCTTCGGTTTGATCGTCATCTTGTTTTACAAACTTCGCTCCCGGTTCAATCCGCCCCATCGTCTGCTCAATTGACTGAAGCATCTTGTCACGGTTCGACGGGTCCACCCATTCAATCACCATACGACTCGTCGCAAAATCAATTTGGCAAGATGCGACTTCTTCACGTTTCGCCACATCCCGCTCAATTTTAGCCGCACAATTAGTACAGGTAATACCGGACACAGGTAGTACGTCTCGATTTCTCATCATATCCCCCTAACATTCAAATGCTCGTTTGAATATATCGTATCGTGAATTGAAATTGAAGACAAGTACCAAAAAATGACCGTCCCTCGAATGAGCGCGGTCATTGAACTTAAACGTCTTTTTGTTCTTCACTGTGTGTCAATGCGATTTCAACGAGCTGTCTCACGTGCTCATCATCCAATGAATAATAAACGACTTTCCCTTCTTTACGATACTTTACCAATCCTTGTTCAAGTAATGTCCGTAAATGGTGAGATGCGGTCGCGTTAGAGTGACCGATAACGGCCGCCACATCGCATACACATAGTTCATGTTCGAGCGTCAACACATACAGCACTTTTAGACGGGTCGGATCAGCGAACGCTTTAAACAAACGACTGACTCGAGGCGCATCTAATTGCGCCAAGGCGGTTTGTAGCGTTGGAACGTCCTCTGATTGAATTCCAATCGTTTCACACTGTGGCACTTTCATTTTTTTCACCTCGTCTTTTGATGTGTATAGTGTAGCAAAAAATCCTGAATATATCTGTTATATATTATAGTTGACTTAACGCCATCTGTTATAATACAATCATGACAACAACCAATACTGTGACACATCTACGAAGGAGGCATTTTCATATGAATGAATGGGCGAGCCGACTCGAATCATCTGTCGAGTTTTATCAAAAACTACCGGACAAAACGTGCCAGGAATGTGGGAAACATATGGATGAACAGTGCGAGTCATACGAAACGACTTGTGCTTCATGTACCGAGAAGCTTCAACTTGCAGAATAAAACAACGCCCCTTCGAGATGGAAGGGGCGTTGTTTTAGATTGACCAGCCGATATAAGCAGCCAGTATTCCAAACAGATATGTCGCAAGGAGATAAAGTCCGAATCGAATCCAGTCTTTTGTCGCAAACCGCATCAATTCAAGTTTCAAAGTTGAAAACGTCGTAAACGACCCTAAAAATCCAATCCCTAAAAAGAGAAGGAGCGACGGATGGCTCGTGTGGGCATATAAATACCCAAGGGCAAACGAACCCGACACATTGACGAATAATGTTGCAAATGGAAAGGTGGAATCAGACCACCGTTTCATCAGTTGACCGATAGCAAAACGACACATCGCACCAAAAAAGGCACCTGTCGCAATCCACATGATTGTCACTCTATTTCACCTCACCTTTTCGTCTCACGCCGACACGATAACCAAGCCATGAGCTCCCGAGTCCAAGCGTGATACTCAAAAAGACGTATAGAAGCGCCAGTCCTATCCGACTTTCGTCTAATAATCGAATCGTTTCAACGCTAAACGTGGAGAATGTAGTGAAGGAACCAATCATTCCAGTCCCCACAATCGTGACGAATTGAGGAGAAAGTTTACCCGTTCGAAGAAACATGTGAGTCAACCACCCTAACAAAAAACTACCGATGAGATTGATGAGCAATGTCGAAATCGGGAATGCGCTCGGTCCAATCGAATCGATCATCATACCAAGACCATAGCGTGCCAAAGCACCGACCGCCCCTGCCAATCCGACATATATGTAAATCATCCAACTCCTCCTCCACGAAAAAGACACCTGCTAGGCAGGTGTCGATTGAACTGACTTCATTATACCAAGCTGACGCTTTTTACGAAATAGCTGCGGGGGCCAATACGGCTTCGATTGCTTCGAATGCTTGGTCGAGTTCTTCTTTCGTGATCACAAGCGGTGGTGCCAATCGAATCACGGTTTCATGTGTTTCTTTACAGAGAAGTCCCCGCTCTTTTAGCGCCTCACAATAAGGACGAGCCGACTCCGTCAACTCAATGCCGATAAAGAGTCCACGTCCGCGAACGTCACGAATCATCGGATTGTCGATCGACTTCAAGCGATCCATGAAGTACGTCCCGAGTTCTAGCGAACGTTCCGGTAGGTTTTCTTCTTCTAACACTTCAAGAGCCGCGACGGAGACAGCCGAAGCAAGCGGGTTTCCACCAAACGTCGACCCGTGCGAGCCTGGGTTGAAGACCGAAAGAATCTCCTGGTCAGCTGCAACACATGAGATTGGGAAGACTCCGCCTCCAAGTGCTTTTCCGAGAATATACATATCCGGTGTGACGTCTTCCCACTCGATGGCAAACCACTTTCCAGAACGACCAAGTCCAGACTGAATTTCATCTGCGACGAAGAGGACATTATGTTCTTTACAGAGCTCAGATGCCCGCTTCAAATAACCAGCCGGCGGAATGATGATTCCAGCTTCCCCTTGAATCGGTTCAACGATGAACGCCGCTGTATTCTCTGTGATCGCCGCTTCGAACGCGTCGATATCACCGTATGGCACAACTTTGAACCCTGGCAATAGTGGTCCGAATCCACGCTGATATTCTGCTTCTGTCGACATCGACACAGCAGCCATCGTCCGTCCATGGAAGTTTCCTGAGCAGACGATGATTTCCGCTTGTCCAGGAATGCCCTTCACGTCATATGCCCAACGACGTGCTGTCTTCACGGCCGTCTCGACCGCTTCTGCACCCGTGTTCATCGGTAACACCATCTTTTTCTTTGTAAGCGTTACCACTTTGTCGTAAAAACGTCCGAGTTGATCGTTATAAAAGGCGCGCGACGTCAACGTGATCTTATCCGCTTGATCTTTAAGCGCTTGGATGATCTTCGGATGACAGTGCCCCTGATTGACAGCAGAGTATGCACTTAACATATCCATGTAGCGATTCCCCTCAGGATCGGTTACCCAAATCCCTTTCGCCTCCGAAATGACAATCGGTAGTGGATGATAGTTATGTGCCCCGAACTTCTCTGTCAATTCAATCACATCATGTGTTTTTGACATATTGTTTCCCCCTTATTCAAAACTATCTTACTCTTTCAGTATATGACGTCCCTCTTTCTTTTGACAATGACGAACTTAAGCATTCCTTGAATTGGCAAAATCAGGTACACTGACATTAGAATATGCATTTAGCATGACAGATTGGAGGAAATGATGTGGCTTCATTGCGTGATTTACCAGTAGATGAATTCATCGATGCTTTATCTGTTCCGTGTTGTTATATTTCTCAAGATGGTACGGTCCTATTATGGAATACGCATGCCGAAGTTTTATTCGGCTGGGAACGTGACGAAGTCCTCCATCAACCGCTGCCGGTCGTCCGGCAATTAGATCATGCTCTCGAAACATGGTCGCCGCTCCTCCTTCAATATCCATTCTCGACAACGGCGATGACGCCGTTTCAACATAAGGATGGCTCCGTCATCTACGCGACTGCCTACCTGCAATCTTTTTCGCTCGAAGGGATTTATGGTTATTTTTTAGCGTTTCTCCCAAAAGGATTTGGACCGCTCATCAGTACAGAACAGTTCAATCTACTTCATCATTTTCAAGAGATGATCAAACAGTCCACGCATTACTTGGCGACAAATGCGAAAGGCGAGATTGTAGACATCAATCCTTCGTTATGCCGTCTACTCGATGCGACGGAGCAACAGCTAATCGGACGCGAATGGTTCGAACTCATTCATGATTCAAGTGAACAGGACGGGATTTCGCGTAACGTTTTAAAATCACTTGCGACTAATCGGATTTGGAACGGTGAGATGCCGATTTCCTGTAAGCAACATGAGTCAGAGCCGTGTTGGCTTAACTTGACTGTCGTACCGATTGTTAGTGAGAAGAATGAAGTGATTCAATATACCGCATTCGGATTTGATGTGTCGGAAAAGAAGCGTCTTGAAAAAGAAGTCCAGTTCCTCGCTTATCAAAATGAGTTGACCGGACTTTATAATAAAAAAGGGTTTTTACGTCGCTACGACTCAATCCTTCGACAAATCGATGAGCGAGAAGGTCTCCTTCATATTGCCTTGTTTGATATCGACCGCTTCAAAATTATCAATGAGTCATTCGGGTCTCGCGTTGGGAACGAACTTCTCATCCAAATCAAAGAGCGCGCACTGCATCTTATTCCGGAATCCGCTCTTTTATTCCATCCTACGGGCGGACTGTTCGGTGTCATGTTCTTCGAGGAATCGAAAGAAGAAGTGTTCCAAGTACTCCGACATCTGCAACACGAACTGCAACGTCCGTTCCGGATTTACCATCACTCCATCATGGTATCGATTTCGATTGGATGCGTATTTTATCCGTCTTCGACAAGTTCACTCGAGGAACTGTATACACGTGCTGAAAGTGCCCTCTTCAAAGGGAAACAGATTGGCGTCGGTACGATTCAATTTGTGACCAAAGATATGGATGCCGCTTTCTCGAGACAAATCCATATTGAGAAGGCGATGTACCGAGCCCTTGAAGAAAAGCATTTTTATCTTGAGTATCAACCAAAGTATGAACTCGCCACAGACCGGCTCATCGGTTTTGAGGCACTCCTTCGTTGGCATCACGACGAACTGGGACAAATCCCGCCTTCAGAGTTCATTCCGCTCGCGGAAGAGATGGCACTCATCGTTCCCATCAACAACTGGGTCATCTTAGAGGCAACGAAACAACTGAAAGCCTGGAAAGCCGAGTTCGATCAACCGCTCTCGATGGCAATCAACATTTCGCCTAATCAATTCCGAAGCGACAGTTTTTTGAATACGTTACGAAACATCAAGCAACAACTCCAGCTCGACCCGGCAGACATCATTTTGGAGATCACGGAAAGTCTCGTCATGCAACAAACTGATGAAATCATCGAACGCATGGAACAAATCAAACGCTTGAACTATCGACTGTCGATTGACGATTTCGGAACAGGCTTCTCGTCCTTGCAGTATTTGAAGTCCTTCCCGGTCGATGAACTCAAAATCGATAAAGTCTTTCTCGATGATTGGATGGCGTCCAAATCTCACCTCCTCGATGTCATCGTCCATCTTGGGAAGAGTTTAAATCTCCACGTCGTCGCAGAGGGAGTCGAAGATGAAGAGATGTTGGCACACTTAAAGTCGACAGATTGCGATTCTTTCCAGGGCTATTTATATGCGAGACCTGCTTCACCAAGTGTAATCGAACAATTACTCCGATCATCAAAAAACTCACCGGACGCTTGAGACGCCGGTGAGTTTTCTTATAGGGCAATCGCGGCTGTCCAAAGTCCATAAATGCCATAGGTCGCACATAATAGAATAATCAAGGCAATCATCGACTGGGTACGGTTCAAGAACGGTCGTCCTTGTTCCCGTTCTGCCAAAAGAAAGACGAAGATGCCAGGTGCGTATAGAATCATCGCAATCAAGACATACTCGAATCCTGAAGCATAGAGTAACCAGGCGGCGTATAGCGAGGCAATCCCGGAAACGACCATCATCCGTAGCGACGTCGCCCGCTTCGCCTCCATCCATCCATAGAGTGCCGAGAATAAATAAGGAACGAGTGCTGCGATTCCAGCGATGCTTGAAAGCACGAGATACGTCTGTTCTGAAAACAAGGCGATGGCCGTGACCACTTGAGTGAACGCTTGGGTGATGAATAGCGCGTTCACTGGTGTTTCGTTCGCATTCAAACGGTGAAATACTTTCGGAAACACCCCATCCCGGCTCGCCACGTACGAAATCTCCGTTGCTAAAATCGTCCAGCCGAGCAATGCGCCTGTTAATGATACGAGCAGTCCGATGTTAATCAATGTTGCGCCGAACGGGCCGACGACCGCTTCTAACACATATGCCATCGACGGTTCAGGCAACGCAGCGAGTTGCTCCTGTGTCATGACACCAAACGAGAAGATGGAAATCATCATGTAAATCAATAACGTCCCAATGAGGCCAATGACCGTGGCAAGACCGACATCTTTTTTGTGACGTGCGCGCGATGACAATACGACCGCTCCCTCGATACCGACAAATGCCCAGAGTGTGACGAGCATCGTCGACTTCACTTGTGGAAACACATCCGCCCAAACAAACCCTATTTCTCCCCAAAAATCGACTTGGAACGTATCTATTTTAAACGCGAATAGGATCAACACGATGAACAAGATAATCGGGACGAGTTTCGCAATCGTTGTCACGATATTGAGAAGTGCCGCTTCACGCATCCCACGTGAAATGAGCCAAAATAAGCCCCAAATCAGAACGACACTCACGAACAAGCGAAACAGTCGGTGTTCTGCTGAGAATATAGGAAAAAAATAAGCCAATGTACTGAAAATCAATGTGATATTGGCTACCGTCCCAATCCAAGCCGACATCCAGTACCCCCATCCGCTGTTGAATCCGACAAACTTCCCGAAACCTTCACGGGCATAGGCGTAAATTCCGCCTTCTAGCTCTGGCCGCGTGTTTGCTAAAAACTGAAACACAAAGGCGAGCATAATCATGCCGACACCCGTAATTCCCCATCCAATTAAAACTGGTCCGACCCCTGCCCCTTGTGCCATTGCACCAGGCAGGTTAAACGCACCTCCACCAATCATGGTCCCGACGACCATTGCCGCAAGACCGAAAAAGCCGATTCCGGCTGAATGTTGTTTCAAGTTAACGCCTCCACTACTATCCTATCTGTACGAATAACTATACAAAAATATTGTATAATCATTCGTTGATTTTTCTATTCTACTTCCTGAAAGGATTGATGAATAGTCATTCTAAATAAGTTTATATTTTCGGATAATTTGAAAAATTCCATTGCATATTCATGTCAGATGTAGTTTAATTACAACATATTCTAAATTATCAGAATTTTCGGGAGGTTGTATGATGCGTAACAAAAAATGGTTAGCGTTATCGGGGGTCGCATTATTGGCGACGGCTGCTTGTAGCACAGGAGATGACTCATCAAGTTCAGAAGGTTCATCTTCGAGCGATGCGAAAAAAGAAATCACAATGGTATCGGCGACGGACTTGCCGCAGCTCGATCCGACACTGACAACAGACTCGACATCGATCATCGTGACAAACAACGTGTTCGAAGGATTGTATCGTCTAGATGAGAACAACCAACCGACACCGGGGATTGCCGAAGATGTCGAAGTATCTGAGGATGGACTTACATACACGTTCAAGTTACGTGACGCAAACTGGTCAGACGGTTCTCCAATTACAGCTGAAGACTTCGTTTACTCTTGGAAACGTGCCCTCAATCCTGAAACAGGTGCGGAGTATGCCTATATTCTTCAAGACTTGAAAAACGCGAACAAAATCCTTGCGGGTGAAATGTCGCTCGACGACCTCGGCGCAAAAGCGATTGACGAAAAAACGCTTGAAGTACAATTGGAAGCACCAGCTCCTTATTTCTTAGGTTTGACTGGATTCCCAACGTATATGCCGCAAAAACAAGAGTACGTCGAAGAGCAAGGCGAAGAGTTTGCAACATCTGTCGACAAGACACTCTATAACGGACCTTACGTCTTGAGCGAGTGGCAAGACAATGCAGGATGGGTTTACAAGAAGAACCCTGAATATTGGGATGCTGAAAACGTCAAGATGGACACGATCAACGTCAAAGTCGTAAAAGACGTATCGACTGGGGTCAACTTGTTCGAGTCGGGTGAAGCGGACTACACGCTCCTCTCTTCTGAATTCGTTCCGCAATTCGAAGATAGCGACGAGTTCAAAACGCGTGCCGATGCTCGAATCAACTTCCTTCGTTTCAACCAAAAGAACGAAGCGCTCCAAAACGTCAACATCCGTGAAGCACTTGCGAAAGGATTCGACAAACAGAGTGTGACAGATGTCATCTTAACAGATGGATCGCAACCGGCGAACTATATCGTAGCGAAAGACTTCACCTTCACAGAAGACGGAGCTGACTTCCGTGAGAAGTATCCAGACCTCCTCAACTACAACGTAGATGAAGCAAAAGCCGCGTGGGAAAAAGGATTAGAAGAATTAGGTGTTGAAACAATCGAACTCGAGTTCCTCTCACGTGACGAAGAAGCGTTCAAGAAAGTGAACGAGTTCATCAAAGGCGAACTTGAGAAGAACTTGCCTGGTTTGACACTTAACATCAAACAGCAACCGTTCAAAAACTTCCTTGATCTTGAAGGGAAAGGCGAATATGATGTTTCTGCAGCTGGTTGGGGCCCTGACTATCAGGATCCGATGACATACCTCGACATGTGGGTCACAGACGGACCGTTTAACCGTATGGAGTACTCGAATGACGAATATGATCAGTTGATTCAATCTGCGAAGAAAGAAGCCGATCAGATGAAACGTTGGGAAGCAATGCAAGAAGCAGAACGCATCCTTCTCGAAGAAGACTTTGCCATCGCTCCGATTTATCAAAAAGGTGAGGCATACTTAGAGCGTTCAAACATCGAGAACATGTACCGTCACCCGTTCGGTGCCGATGCAAGTTTCAAGTGGCTTGACGTGAAATAATGATTGTAACCTCCTTGATTCCTACATGGACCAGGGAGGTTTTTCTGTCGTGAAAGTCTCTCTATAAAGAGTTTGACACTGCGGTCCACCTTATTAGCTGTCACGATCTGCATCATGAATGTATCTGGATTGGATGACAAGAACATCTACTTCGCCTCCATTTTGGTTGCTCGAGACACCTTGGTTTTCTTTGTACGTCATTCCTCTTCATTACCACAGCCTATCACTCTACATCATAGTTCCCTTTTGGTTCATTCTCGGTAAACTACTCTACCGTCTCACTTATGCAGTGACGACCGCACATAAAAAATGACTTCCATCGATTTGATGGAAGTCATTTTCATCTATCACGCCTCACGCTTTGCGCGAAGTTCTGCAGGTACTTTTCCACGTTTTGAAATCACTTCTGCGACTCCTACCAATACGATAAACGAAATCAATGCAGCGAAGAATCCGATCCAAATCGATGCTGTAATCCCGAGCACCAAGTAACCGATCGCTGACACGACCGCTGCAAGAATAGCATACGGCAATTGTGTCACCACGTGGTCGATGTGGTGCGAGCCCGCTCCTGTTGAGCTGAGAATCGTTGTATCTGAAATTGGTGAACAGTGGTCACCAAACACCGCGCCGGCCAATACAGCCGCAAGTGACGCGAGAAGAAGTTCCGGTTCAACAGCCATGATCAAGTCGGCACCGATCGGAAGCATCAAACCAAATGTTCCCCAACTCGTTCCTGTCGAGAATGCCATGATTCCGGCAATCAAGAAGAGAAGGAGTGGCAAGTAAGATGCAGCGATCGTATCTGTCACGAAGCTCGCCAAGTATTCACCAGTCTTCATGTCGCTGATGACCGCAATGATTGTCCAAGCAAACAAGAGAATCAAGACAGCCGGCCACATGGCACGAACGCCTTCCCATGCCGCTTTTCCATAGTCACGCGTTGGGATTTTACGACCAATGAGAAGCAAGAATGCGACAATCAAACTGATGACAACACCCGCAACGAGTGAGCGTGTCACGTCTGTCGATTCGAAGGCTCCAATCAACGAGAAGTCTTGACCGTCAGCCGCGAGCGCTTGACCACCCGTGTAAAGCATCGCTGACACTGTCGCAATGATAAGCGTGATAATTGGTACGATCAAATCACGTACTTTTCCACCTTCGTGCTCGTGTAAATCTTCGCTCATTCCCATCGGCTTTCCTTTTGCCGAATCATACAACTCCCCTTGGAGAGCACGAAGTTCGTGCGTGCGCATCGGTCCGATGGCAAGTCCAGTGAATGCCACATATGCTGTCAAGAGTAGTGCGAAGACGGCATAGAAGTTCATTGGGATGATTTGAATGAATGCAGAGAATGACGAATAGCTGTCAATCGAGTATTTTGCCAAAATACCTGCGATGATGGCGATGATATATGCACCCCAACTTGAAAGCGGGCTGATGACACAGACAGGTGCTGCCGTTGAGTCAATCGTGTAAGCCAACTTTGCACGTGAGATGTTTTTACGGTCTGTGAGTGGACGACTGATGTTTCCGACCGCCAAGCTATTGAAGTAGTCATCGATAAAAATCAAAATACCAAGTCCGAATGAGACGAGACGTGCACCGCGTGCTGTCTTGACGTTCGCCGCAGCCCATTCACCAAATGCGCGTGCGCCACCTGATGTTTGAATGATTGACGATAAAATCCCGAGAAGGAGCAAGAACGCAATCAACAAGACGTTCCATTCGTTGATGGCTCCATCCGCCCAGAATAAGGCGATGATGTTCGACCACAAGTATTGAATCGAATCAATTGGATTGAAGTTATGCAAGAGAAGGACTCCTGCGATAATCCCGACACCGAGTGATGGGATGACCTTTCGTGTTGTGATTGCCATAATAATTGCAAGTAATGCCGGTACGAGTGAGAGTACCGATGTTGAATAATCTACCATGCTGAATTCCTCCTTTTTTATTAGGATGAGGCCCCCCTATGCTTAAAAAAACGCAAAGCGAGGGCATCGGCAACAAAGCCGACACCCTCGCTGGATGTTCCGTCTTTCTTAGCCGACTTGGAGCGCTCCATACGTAAATATGTATGGCAGTCCGACGGGTATTTCCCGTCAGCCCAGCACAACCCCACGGACATGGTGTTGCACTTCGGCGATCCTGCCTTTTTGTAGTCCTCATCGTTGTCATCCTCCGACTACTTACTCATCAGCATCGCACCTCTACCTCATCGATAGCACGAATATTCATTTAAAGTTACGTCTAAATTATCACAGGTTGGTGTCACATATCAATAGTTTTTTTCATCACGAATGATTCGCTTCAAGACAGCGAGTGCTTCTTGGTCATTCGTTTCCACCGCTTTAAAGAAGTCGTTGAAGAAGTGATACAACACGAATCGGTCAGCGTGAGACTTCGTCTGTTCTTTAATCGTAGAGAAAATGAGTCGTCGTAAACGACGTTTTGTCTGAGTTTCTTCTGGTAGTTCTTCGCATCGGTCCTTGAAAGCACGATATACAGAATTGATCAATTCCTCATGTTCATCATACGACCGATTGTAAGCAACTTGTTCCATCTGTAATATCCCCCCTTTCAATGTTGACCCGATGAAACTTGACGTAACTATACCAACTTCCCGTCACGCATTCAATCGTTATCGGCGGTTCTTAACAAAAATCATACGTTAGACCGAGTCAAGCGTTGATGAATGAGAACGTGGTCACGTCGAACAATCCCATATCGGTCAATTTCAAGTCAGGAATGACCGGTAAGGCGAGGAAGGACATCGTCAAATACGGATTGAAATGACGATGGGCTCCCACGACATCTAGCGCATCATTGAGCTGTTCCAGAATCTCTGCCACTTCACGATATGGTCGCTTCGTCATCAGTCCACCAATCTCGAGCGGAAGGACGGCAAGCACTTCTCCTTCCGATACGGCGACGACCCCTCCCCCTACTTTTTCAAGCGTTCTCGCCGCGAGCAACATGTCTTCCGGGCTGACCCCGGCGACGACCAAGTTATGGCTGTCATGGGCAACCGTGGCTGCTAGGGCACCTCGTTTCAAGCCGAATCCCGAGACCGGGGCAAGAGCCATATGGCCTGTCCCATGATGGCGTTCGATGACGGCAAGCGTCGCGATATCCTGCGATAAATCTGCGCCTGATGCGTCTGGTTGGAACGTGAGACGCTGTCGTTTCGTCAACAAGCTGTTCGGAAGCACTTGAATGACATCGATTTCTTCTTCACTTGCGGCAAGTCGGAACGACTCGGCGGTCAATTCGGGTAAAGCGAGCTCACCTTTCATCGGTTTTGGCACTTCAATCCCTTCCGATTCAAACGTCGCATTCCCCTTCTCCGCGACGAGCGTACCATTCACATAGACTTGTTCGATTTTTACCGATTCGACGTCTGACAAGATAACGAAGTTCGCCTTCTTACCAGGTGCGATCGCCCCGACCTCTTTTAATCCATAGGCCTCTGCGGCATGTAGACTTGCAATGGCATAGGCCGTTTCCGGCTTAACCCCTTGCTTGATGGCGGTACGGATGTTGTAGTCGATTCCACCTTCCGCGACCAAGTCATCCAAATGCTTATCATCCGTACAGAAAAGGAAGCGGTGGGCATTGCTTTCCGTAACGGCTAGGCTCACCTTCTCCACGTTTCGAGCAACGGACCCTTCCCGAATTTGAACGTAGAATCCACGTCGCACTCGTTCAATCGCCTCTTCCGCAGTCGTACATTCATGATCCGTCATGATTCCTGCTGAGCGATATACATTCAATTGATCGGGGTTGAGACCTGAAGCATGTCCATCCACGACTTTACCCGCTTGTTCCGTCTGCGCGATCTTTTGAAGCATGTCTTCACTTCCGGCTTCAACTGATGGATAGTCCATGACTTCGCCTAGGCCATGCACCCCTGGATCTCCTAAAAACGGTACCAAGTCTTCTGCATACAGTTTTGCGCCCGCATGTTCAAATGGTGTCGCTGGTACACAACTCGGAAGCATCATCCGAACGTCGAGTGGAAGTCCTTTCGCATCTGCTAACATGTACTCAATCCCGAGTGCTCCGTTCACATTCGCAATCTCATGAGGGTCAGCAATCACCGTTGTGACACCAAGTGGTAAGACTGCTTTCGCAAATTCATGCGGGGGGACCATCGATGACTCGATATGGACGTGCGAATCGATAAAGGACGGCGCAAGCGTCCACGTCGGATCGTGATACTCGACCTCTCCATCGTACCCTTCCCCAATAGCCACGATATATCCTGCGTCGATGGCGACGTCTGTACGAATCGTCTCACGACTGTACACGTCAATCACTGCGACGTCTTTAAAGACGACGGCCGCTTTCTGTTTCTTTGCGGCGATGTCAATCAAATGTTGTTTCTCCATCTCTCGATCTCCTTATTCAATGTATTTTAACTATCTTACCAAGAATATTCTTTTCGTTGCAATTTCTTTTTCAAGTTGTGCGACAATGATAACATATCTTTCTGAAAGGGGTTACAACGATGCAATACAAATTAGGAGAGTTGACACCAAAAGTCGATCCGACGACTTATCTTGCACCAGGGGCACACGTGATTGGAGACGTGACCATCGGTGCTCACTCGGGAGTATGGTTCAATACCGTCATCCGTGGAGACGAAGGACCCATTCAAATCGGTTCATACGTCAACATTCAGGATGGTTCGATGATTCATCAATATGAAGGCTCACCGACAATCATTCATGATCGCGTCTCGATTGGCCACATGGCGATGATTCACGGCTGTGAGATTGAAGAAGATTGCTTGATTGGTATGCACGCTACCGTACTCGATGGGGCGAAGATTGGAAAAGGGTCCTTTGTCGCTGCCGGTGCGCTCGTCACACCAAACATGCAGATTCCTGAAGGGGTGATGGTCATGGGCGTCCCAGCAAAAGTCGTTCGTCCATTAAACGATGAAGATCGTTTTATCATGGAGAGAACGGTAAAGAAATATGCCAAGCGTGCCGAACAATATAAGCAGTCGTGCGTTCCAGTTCGCGAAATCCAACAATTGTGAAAGCGTTTACAAGATTCATAAAATGTTAACGTTTCTCTCGAATTTTCTACATAGTTCCTTTGTATACTGAAGTTGTAGCCAAGCTGATGTATTGAAAGGAGCCCACTCTATGTATCCGAACCATGATCAACTCATGCTAGACCTGTATGCCTCGTCCATCAATCCAAGTTATGGCCTTCATATCGATGATTCATTCGATGATGCCCTTCATGGCGCACATCGAGAGGTTTGGGAACGTATGCATTTGGATAATAGTAGAGAAGAAGATTCTAAAAATGGAGGAACGACTGGATGATTCCAACGACTGTGATTCAAGATTGGCTCGCAACAAAATTAAAGCGATAACTGACCGATAAATAGATCAAGCGAGCGAAGGGATTCCCCATCGCTCGCTTTTTATTATTCAAACATGATGAGATGCGAATCAATCGGTTGTCGCGCTTTCGGTGTAGGGATATCTTCTGTGTCATATTTCCCGATTTGCAGGAGACCGATAAACGTCTCCCCTTCCGCCCCGATCATTTCTTTCAACCGTGCATCATCAAACAGTCCACCCGTCCGCCAGACCATTCCGATCTCACGTTCACTTAAGAGCAGCTGAACATTTTGAATGAATGTCGCCGTCGCGAGTAACGCGTCACGATTCCCTTTGTCCGTTTCAAAATGTTTTGCCGTCACATACATACAGGTTGCCGCATTTAAAATCCGTCCCGTCACCTTTTCGCGTTGCCCTTCTGACGCCTCCGAGAAGGCTGGTTCGAGCGCATCGAGTAACACTTGCTTCCCGTCTCCATTGAACACATACACGTTCCATGGTTCGACTTTATTGTGAAATGGTGCATGATGTGCCGATTGCAACACTTCATAGAGCACTTTCGTATCGATTGGTTCTTCTTTGAACATACGGACCGTACGTCTTTCTTCAATTAGCTTTTGTGCTGCTGTCTTTGTCATGACCGTCACTTCCCCTTTTTTTCTCTTCTCTATCATAATTGAAAAACGTTCTCATTTCAAAATCAAAAAAAGACTACAGATTGCTCTGCAGTCTTACGTTGATTGTCCAATGACCTCACATGCCACCAAGTCTTCAAACGTTTGGCGACGAACGACAAGTCGATGTGCCCCGTCCTTCACGAAGACAACAGCTGGACGAAGCATCTGGTTATAGTTGCTCGCCATGGAGAAATTGTACGCTCCTGTTGCTTTGACAAGTAATAAATCACCTGGTGTGACAGGGGGGATCAATGAGCGGTTCGAGATGATGTCTCCCGACTCACAGCACGCTCCGACTATTTTTGCCTCGAGCGTCTTCTCTTTATTCATCCGTGTCGCTGCCACGACCTCATACTCCGCGTCATACAATGCCGGACGGATATTGTCCGTCATCCCGCCATCGACAGACACGAATGTACGAACGCCACTCACTTCTTTGACGGTCCCCACCTCATAAAGCGTGGCACCCGCATTGGCGACGAGCCAACGTCCTGGCTCAATCCCGATTTTCGGAAGTGGCAATTCACGTGCCTCGACCTCCTCGACCAACGTCTCCATCACTTGCTCCATCGTCTGGGCAAAATCGAGATATTCGTCTTCATCCAAGTAAGCGACGCCGAATCCCCCGCCGATGTTCAAGACGTCCGTCGTATAGCCGGTTTCCTGACGAATCGTACCCATGAAGCGCACCATCGTCTTCACCGTGTTGATGAAGAGGGTCGGATCTTGAATTTGAGAACCGACGTGACAATGGATCCCCTTCAACTGTAAGTGCTCGGCTTCTAACGTCGCACGAATCGCGTCTAAATACGTGTCGTCATGCGTCGGGAAACCGAATTTTGTATCAACCCCACCCGTTTGAATCGCCGCATGGGCACCCCCGACAACTTGAGGCACAATGCGGAGAAGCACATCGACTTCGCGATTGTATTCAGCCGCAAGTCCTGACAAGAGGCTGATCTCCCGCATATTGTCGATGGTAAAGTGTGTAATCCCCTGTTCGAGAGCATACGTGATGTCAAGAATCGTCTTGTTTGAGCCGTGAACGTGAATGCGCTCCGCCGGTACACCGGCATGCAGTGCCACGTACATCTCACCCCTTGAGACGACGTCGACACTTAACCCTGCGGCCATCACTTTTTCATAAACGGCCGCAATCGATAATGCTTTTGACGCGTATAACGCATACGTGTTCGGATACTTATCTAGAAACGCATTCTGGACAATCCCAAGGCGACGCTCTAGTTCTGGCTCACTCATGATGTATAAAGGTGTCCCGTACGTCGCTTGAAGTTCACGGACGGACACGCCTTCGATCAAACATTCTGATTGATTGGTGGTGTACATACAATTCCTCCTTCAAAGCGATGTGGGACACGCCACGAACGGGCACAGAGCTGTTCTGAGTTGTTGGCATAGCCAACACGTGTCACGTCATCGATTTTCGTCTCGATTCCATATAATGTGACGCGGTCGCCGATTTGTACGTCTTCGTCGACTTTGATGAAGCTATGGCTCATAAAGATGTTACTGATGAACGGGTATGCTTTCCCCTCGATGTGAACAGGCAAGTGACGTCTCGCCCGCATCAATCCATCCCCATATCCGACAGGTAAGACAGCAATCCGTTCTTTCGATTCCGCGGTATATCCCGTTCCATACCCGACATGAGCCCCCGCTTCGATGTCGTGGACGGCAACCACTTCTGTCTCCCAATAAAATGCAGGTACGAGCCACTCAACCGGCTCAACCGATGAATAACCGTATAAGAAAATACCGACACGCACATGTGTGCAATGGTGCAAGCGCGAGTCGTCTTGAAGCGTGGCCGCACTATTTGCCGCATGGATCAGTTCAAACGTATGACGTTCCATCAAACGTGTCGACCAGTCGGCAAAGCGTTCGACTTGGACGCTATGCTCGACTTCGGCATTGTCTGCATCCGCAAGTGGAAAATGTGTACATAGTCCGACAAGGTTCAATCCTTCATTTTGGCAGAAAGCGACGATCTGTAGTGCTTCCTCAAACGTTTTAGCACCGAATCGGTTCATGCCGACGTCTAATTTCAAATGAAGGCGAACGCCATCGAGATGCTCACGCTGTGAAACGAGCCATTCATACGAGCCGATTGCGACGTCAAATTCATGGGTATGCACGTGTTCCCACGTGTATATCGGATTCATGACGAGGACGCGAGCCGACTCTGCATGCGTTCGCACTTCAATCGCTTCTTCTAACGTGGTCACCATGAAGTGACGGACTCCTTCATCATACAAAGTCGTCACAACTGGCTCCATTCCTAGGTTATAGGCATTGTTTTTCACGACCGCAAACACGGGGCGCCCGAGCGCTTCAATCCGGCGTTTGTTTTCGCGAATCGCATTCAAGTCAATTGTGACTCCCATCGTGCAAAACTCCTTTACTCTTTTACTGCTGATTTCACAAATGTGATCCAATCGCGGTGTTCCGGAAGCTGTCCTGTTACGGCTTCACGATAGCGTGTCAACATTTCTGTCGCAACCGTCTGGATACCTCCACCAATCGAGATATGGTCGACCTCGATGACGCTCGTCACCTCGGCTGCCGTTCCCGTTAAGAAGATTTCATCAGCCACATAGAGCTCATCGCGTCCGATATGGCGCTCGACGATTTCATAACCGGCCTCGCGAGCCAATTGCATCACCGTTTGACGTGTGATGCCATCGAGTACAGAACAGTCAAGGGACGGTGTCGTAATCGTTTTTCCTTTCACGAGGAAGATGTTCGCGACACTCGCCTCACTGACGTTTCCGTTCATATCAAGGGCAATCGCTTCGTCGAATCCGTCACGGAGCGCCTCTCCTTTTAATAGCTGTGAGTTCATATAGTTCGATGCTGCTTTCGCTTGCATCGGCATCATTGTAGAAGACACGCGGCGATACGAGGCCACTTTCGCTCGAATCCCGACCGTCTTGTTGAAATATTCACCGAGCGGCCAACACGAGATGGCAACATGTACCTTCGTCTCAGCAGTCGGCATAAGTGCTTGCCATGGTGTTCCAAGGAAGACGAACGGACGGATGTAGCATGCTTCAAATCCGTTTCGCTCAATCAATTCCATCGTAGCTTGTTCGAGTTCATCTACCGTATACGGTAGCGTGACGTGGTAGTATGCACACGAGCGAACAAGTCGCTCCAAGTGTTCACGCAATCGGAAGATGGCAGGACCTTCCTCCGTGTGATACGCGCGAATCCCTTCAAAGAACCCGCTTCCGTAATGAATCGCGTGTGTCATGATACTCGTGTTTGCGTCAGTCGGCTCAATCCAAGCCCCGTCTTTCCACATCCATTGTCCATACTGTTCCATAATGCAACTCTCCCATTCCTCATTTTTTATATTTTCTGTCTATTATACGTTAGAGAGAGCGTAAGTCATCAACAAGTTGCGTTTTTTCAGAAGTTTTTTCATCTTTCTGTTTGATGATTCGTGCAGGTGTTCCCGCAACGACAACACCTGGAGGGACGTCTTGTGTGACGACACTTCCTGCCGCGACAACTGCGTTTTCACCGACGCGAACGCCCTCTAAGATGACTGCGTTCGCCCCAATCATGACACCATCCTCGATGATGACCGGATCTTTTGAAGGTGGCTCAAGAACCCCTGCGACCACGGCACCTGCGCCAAGGTGAACGTTCTTCCCGAGCGTTCCGCGTGCTCCGATGACAGCGTTCATATCGACCATCGAACCATCTCCGATGACAGCTCCGATGTTGACGACAGCTCCCATCATGACGACCGCGTTGTTGCCGATTTGAACGTGATCTCGGATGAACGAGCCTGGTTCGATTCGGGCATTGAGTTGTGTCGTATCGAGCATCGGTACAGCACTGTTGCGACGATCATATTCAAGATGAGAATCTGTGATGACCGATGCATTGGCTTCTAAGAATGCCGCAGCGCGTTCTGCCGTCGTCAAAAACAGTTTCGACTCATCCGTTCCGAATGCTTTCGCTTCCTCGATTTCAAGACCCGCCAATTGACCGTTGACGTAAAGCTTAACTGGTGTTTCCTTCTTAGCATCTTTAATATATTGTGCGATTTCATAAGCGTTTGTGAGTAACATGAGTAGCCTCCTCGTATAAGTTCGATAGATTATAAAGTCCTGCCGGGCGATCAATGATCGTTGCCGCAGCGGCAAGGGCCCCGTTTGCAAAGACGCGTTTCGATAACGCAGTATGTTTCAATTCAATCATTTCATCATCTCCGGCGAAGAGCACGGTATGCTCACCGAAGATCGTGCCACCCCGAATGGAATGCATGCCCAACTCTTCGGTAGCACGCGCTTCCCGACGCGACGTTCGTTCGTAAATCGGTGTCACGTCACGCTTCGCTTCGATGGCACGTGCCAATAATTCTGCCGTCCCGCTTGGTGCGTCCACTTTCTTCCGATGATGTGCCTCAATCACTTCAATATCATATCCGAGAGTGAGCGGGACAAGTTGGTCAAGCAACTGTTTCAACAGTGCAATCCCATATGAGGTGTTATAAGACTGAAAGATTGGGATCTCTTGTGAAGCCGTTTCGATCTCGGTCAATTCTTCCGGTGTGAAGCCAGTCGTCGCAATGACGAGCGGAATATTGCGTTCCCGTCCGAACGCGAGTAAATCAGGGAGTAACGCCGGGTTCGAAAAGTCGATCACGACATCGACGGGTACGTCCACCTCATTCAGAGTCGCCGTGTGCTCGTCACTTCCCAGTGAGACGATTGCCGTTACGTTTACACCTTGCGCATGAGCGACCTCTTCAACAATGCGTCCCATTGCGCCAAACCCATGGATGAGAACATTCATTGTCTCACCTCATTGAATTGTTCCATCGCCGATAGTAATTTCGCCTCAGCCGTTGCGCTCATTGGAACGAGCGGCAGACGTGGCGCACCGACTTCAAATCCTCGCGCTTGAAGCGCTGCCTTCACCGGAATCGGATTCACTTCTGCGAAAAGTTCATCGATGACTGGGAGTAAACGAATTTGCCACGTACGTGCTGTCTGCAAATCACCCGCCAATAGGGCGTCTGCCAACGCGACCGTCGCTCCCGGATAGACGTTTGATAAAACGGAGACGACCCCTTGTGCGCCCCAAGCCATGTACGGCAAGATTTGATCGTCATTTCCACAGTAAACGGTGAACCCTTCCGGAATATGGGCCATCATCTGCGCCATGACTGAGATATCCCCACTCGCTTCTTTCAAGGCCGTGATGCGCGGATGTTCCGCGAGCTCACTGACCGTTTCCGGTGCCAAGGCGACACCCGTCCGTGACGGAACATTGTAGAGCATGAGCGGAATCGGTGACGCATCCGCAATCGCAGTAAAGTGAGCAATCAGCCCGGCCTGTGTCGACTTGTTATAGTACGGTGTGACGACCATCGCCATCTCCGCACCAAGTTCGGCGGCCCGTTTCGTTTTCTCGATACTGACTGCTGTATTGTTCGAACCAGTCCCCGCGATGATCACGGCTCGACCGTTTGCGACCTCCACCGCTCGAACGAGCAATGTCTCAAACTCGTCATCAGTGATTGTCATCCCTTCGCCGGTCGTCCCGCCGATGACGAGACCCGTTACACCTTCTTGGATTTGGTCTTCAATTAATGCCGCCCATGCTTCTAGATTCAACTGCCCATTTTCTTGAAATGGGGTAGCTAGTGCTGTCGCCACTCCTGTGAACATGTCATCTCCTCCTTATTTCGTCGCTGTTTGACTAATCATACATTGTGCGATTTGAACGGCATTCGCTGCCGCCCCTTTTCGGACGTTATCTGCAACGCACCAAAGATGGAACGTATTGGGTTGTGAATCGTCTCGGCGAATTCGTCCGACATACACCTCATCCGTCCCGTTCGCATCGAGCGGTGTCGGATATGTCAATTCGGATGGATTGTCCATTAACACGACCCCTGGTGCATCGGCGAGGACTGCTTTCAGTTCTGCGACCGTCGCATCTCGTTCGAGCGACACCGTGATCGAGACCGCATGACTGTTTCGCACCGGCACTCGGACACAAGTGGCCGTCACCCCGAGGTTTGGCGCATTTAAAATCTTACGTGTCTCATCCATCATCTTCTGTTCTTCTTTCGTGTAGCCATCTTCTAGAAACACATCGATGTGCGGCAACACGTTATCATAAATCGGATACGGATAATTCGTCGGTCCCTCTCCGCGCGCACCGCGCTCGAGGTCATCGATCCCTTTTTGACCCGATCCCGATACCGCTTGATAAGATGTGTACGCGACGCGTGTCAGTCCGTATACTTCCGCTAGAGGCGCGAGCGCCACGACCGATTGAATCGTGGAACAGTTCGGGTTCGCGATGAGCGTTCTCTCCGGACTGAGTTCGACTCGGTTCACTTCCGGTACGATGAGTGGAATTCCTTCTTGCATTCGGAATGCACTTGAATTATCGATGACAATGACTCCTTGCTCACTCAACCGAGGGGCATATTGTTCACTGATGCTCCCACCTGCAGAGAAGAGTGCGATATCGATTGGGTCCGCATAAATCGCATCGGTCAATTCACGAATCACAATCGATTGCCCATTCACCTCGACCGTCTTTCCTGCCGAGCGGGCTGAAGCATAGAGTCTCAACTCGCTGATTGGAAATTCATATTCTGTTAAGACGTCAATCATTTTTTGTCCGACGGCACCTGTCGCACCGACGACTGCTACGTTATACATCATGCTACCCCCTTATAAGTTGAACCGGACCGCAATGGCTGCGACTGCCGCTTCTACGTCTTGTTCTTGAATCGTATAGGAAATACTGATTTCTGACGTCGTGACTTGATAGAATGGAATCCCCATCTCACGGAATGTCGCGAAGAGCTCTGATGCGACCCCTGTCGCGTCTCGCATACCGATTCCGACGACAGAAATTTTTGCATGTTCCGTATGACGATCGATTTTGATTTGAGGCAAGATCGCTGTCAACTCCGCGAGCGCCTCTTCTAAAAACGCCTCTTCATCGAGCGGACATGTGAACGAGAGAAACACTTCGCCGTCGAATGCCGTCTGTGAAATCATATCGATGTTGACGTGTCGCTCTGACAATCGTTCAAAGATGTCTGCGACTCCCGCCGCCGTATGCGGAATATGTTTGATTGAGACACTGAGTACGTTCTTGACGACACTCACACTCGTGACTGCTTTCTGTTCCATCGCTTGCGTCGTATCCATGATCCATGTTCCTCCTTCGCTCGAAAGCGTCTTCCCAACAAAAATATTGACGTCATATTTCTTTGCGAGCTCCACGCTCCGCATCTCCATCACTTTTGAACCGAGTGCACTCATCTCCATCATCTCGTCATAGGAGACCGTATCAAGCCGTTTCGCTGTCGGATGGATTCTTGGGTCCGTCGTATATACACCCGCGACGTCCGTATAAATTTCACAACGCTGATTGAGGACGGCCGCCAGTGCGACGGCTGTCGTGTCCGAACCGCCACGCCCAAGGGTCGTGACGTCTCCCGCTTCATTCACGCCTTGGAATCCGGCGACAATCAGGACGTCGTATTGACGCAACTTCTCGAGTAACACTTCTTTCCGAATCGCTTTGATTTTGCTCTTCGTATGAATTCCCATCGTATCGATCCCGGCTTGCTGCCCCGTTAATGAGATGGCCGGTACGCCTCGCGAGTTCAAGGCGATACTGAGTAGGCTGATGGTCTGTTCTTCTCCAACGGCGAGTAGCCGGTCGAGTTCGCGAATCATCGGGCGATCCGTGATTTGTTTGGCGAGCGACAAGAGCGAATCTGTCGTTTTGCCCATCGCCGATACGACGACGACCAATTTTTCACCGGTCGCCACACGTGTCTGTAAATAGTCCGAAATGGCTTGTATTTGTTCGATTGTGGCAACGGAGCTGCCACCAAATTTCAGTACGGTTGTCATCAAGTTCCCCACTTTCAAGATGTCCACCAACAGAAAAAGCGGCAGACCGGTAGGAAGCACTCTCCCTACGGTCTGCCGCTTGTACGCGCAGTTGAAAAACGATTAAAGAATCGTTCCGTAGATAGCGCTCCATGGTAGTTGACCATGGCAGTGTAGGCGTTGTTCACGACTACCCCAGCCTACATTCACACGCACGTGAACGTCGACTTCGGCGAATTTCCCCTTTCGGCTCGGTCCGGAGTGCGTCCGTTTCAACCAAGCTTACTCATGTCATTCGCAACCTCTATCTGTCAGTTGTTAGTATTAGTTATAACAAAACGAAATCTTCTTGCCAACCTTTTTTTAGAAAAATGGGATATTTCAAAAAAGGATTACCATGTTTTTCGCATCATGCGGTGCGGGATATTGGCATCCAAAAACTCATCTCCGAACGCCTCGTACCCGAGCTTTTCATAAAACGGAAGCGCCGTCAGTTGTGCACCCAATCGTAGTTCAACCAACCCTTTACGTTTCGCGACACGTTCAACTTCAATCATAATCTCTTTCCCATATCCATGGCCTCGGGCCGATTGAATCGTCGCCACTCGCTCCACTTTTCCGACAGTCGAGTCGACTGGACGAAGACGCGCTGTCGTCACAGGTTCGGAGTCAAGGAGCCCGACCACATGTGTACACATATCGTCTAAATCATCGTATTCTAAACTCGCATCGATTCCTTGTTCCTGAACGAATACGATTTCCCGAACTTGTTTGGCCTGTTCAATCAACGCTGCTTCGTTTCCCGATTGAATGATCAACATGGTAAAACTCCTTCCTGCAATCGTTTCACGATTTCTTCGATTCCCTTTTCTAGTTCCGCTACGGATGTGAAACGCGCTTGGGCCTGCTTATGGCTTCCACCGCCACGCCCGATTTTCATCTCTTGGAGCGCCGCTTTCAAGAATGTGCCGACGGCGATATCCTGTGTCCCATCATGCATGACGAACAATTTCTGCGTTCCATAGTTAGCGCCAACGGCAATTCGTCCTGTTGCTGCGATTCGTTCGATGATGGCGGTCGTCAACGTTTCCGCTTCTGTTCTCCCGACATGTAAGGCCACATAGTTATCTTCTTTCAACACGGCCTCCACTTTCGCTTTGGCAATCCGTTCTTCGAGCGTTTTGATTTCTTTTTCACGTTCCAAACGAATCGTATGTTCTTCGATTACACGGGCTGCCACGGATTCATTCGTTGTCGAGAATGTATGGTGAATCTTCCGCAACGCTGCTCGCGCTTGTTGAGTCGCCTTGATCGCTCGATTTCCCGCCACATACGTCAAGCGGAGATTCCCCCTCACTTTCTTCATCGCCGTCACATGGATGGTACCGAGTTGTCCCGTTGTCTCCACATGAGTGCCACCACATGCATTGTAATCTAGACCTTCGATTTCGACGATGCGAATCATCCCCGTTCGGTCCGTCTCTTTCCGTAAGCGCGCCCGGTCTACTTCTTCTTTTGGGATTTCATAGACACGAATCGGACGGTTTTCAAAGATGATTTGTTGCATCTCTTGTTCAAGTGCCTCAACGTGCGCCCAGTCCATCGTTGCCGTTTCAATCTCAATAGATGAATCGGTCTCTCCGATTCCCAAGCTGAGCGTCCGAATGCCATGACGGTCTTCCAAAATCGCCGTTATCACATGTTGAGCAGTATGCTGGATGGAATGATCCCGTCTGACGTCCTCATCGATTCGAACCTCTATCGTCGTGCCCGCTGGTAATGCTTCTGACAAGAGATGCCATACTTCCCCGTCCTTGATTTGTACGTCCAGTACAGGATGCGTCCCAATCCATCCACGGTCAGCCGGTTGTCCCCCACCTTCCGCATAAAACGGGCTGTTCTCGAGTGTGTGCCAATGACCGTTGCCGTCTTCCTTTATTGAGGTTACGACTGTACTTGCTGTATATGGTTCCATCTTGTCCTCCACCTTCTCTCTATAATCTGTTCAGACAACTAGTTTAATTTCGTCTATAATGAAACATACATCTTCTCAGTCAGGAGCGAAATGATATGTTAGAAATCGATAAACAATCTCCGTTACCTATTTATTATCAAATTGAAGCGTACTTAAAGCAACAAATTGATGACGGATTGTTAAAACCAGGAGACACCTTGCCTTCAGAGCGTGAATTTTCCGAGCAATTTCACGTCAGTCGGATGACGATTCGTCAAGCCATCATGAACCTCGTCAACGCCGGTTACTTGAGCCGTCAAAAAGGAAGAGGCACGTTCGTCGCGAGTCAGAAGATTGCGATGACGTTATCGGGACTGACGAGTTTTTCCGAGGAAATCAAACATCGAGGCATGCGACCGCTCAGCCGTCTCTTGTCATACGAGGTCATTCCGGCAACGGATCGCATCGCGCAGCAACTGAGCATCCCAAATCAAACACCGGTTTATGAAATGAAACGGCTACGACTCGCCGATGATCACCCACTTGCGCTCGAAACCGCCTATATTCCCGTTCATTTATTGCCTGACCTGACGCAAGATGACGCGACGGGATCGATTTATGCTTATGCCGAACAGCATGGCTTACGCCTGAAACATGCAACACAGACACTCGAAGCCCGGAGCGCCGGTCCAGAAGAAGCCAAGCTCCTCACCATTTCTCCGAATGCACCGGTCCTGTTGATTGACCAGCGAACTTATCTCGAGAACGGTGACATGTTCGAGTATAGTCGTTCACTCTTTCGCGGAGATTCATACTCCTTGACCGTCGCCATGGACCGCATATAAAAAAAGTTTGCCCGAGGGCAAACTTTTTTTATTGAGCTTCGTACGTTACCCCGCTCGGGTCTAACGTATACGACTCGAGTTCTGTATCGGACATCGGCTCGACACGATTACCGGCGTCCGCTTGTTGTACACGATAGCGCACTTCTTCAAGAAGCGGTTCGTTCAAGAAATAGTAGAAGTGTCCGTCATCTGCCCGGGCACCTTCTCCAGTCAATTGATATTGCACCGTATTGTGAAGCGCGCCAACATCTTCAATTAAACGCATATAGTCATTCGGGCCAAGTGTCGTCTGCATGTTGTCGCCAACGGCTTTTAAGACCTTATCGTAATTGTTTAGGAGTGATGTGCCGAGTGATTGTTCGAGCACGGCATTGATGACTTCCATCTGGCGTTGTCCACGACCGATGTCCCCACGTGGATCATCGTATCGATTTCGAACGTAGGCAAGTGCCTCTTCACCAGAAAGCTGTTGAAGTCCTTGTTCGATTTGAACTGTCTCACGTGACGCATCGTAACTGTTTTGTTGTGATGAGAACGGAACATCAATCTCAACGCCACCTACAGCATCAATGAAATCAACGAACCCTTGGAAGTTGAGCGAGACGACATGGTCGATTTCAACACCGACTAAATCTTCAATCGTGTTCGTCGCCATCCGCATCCCGTTGTTTGGATTCGATTCATCCATCGAACCAAAGTAGTAAGCGTGTGTGATCTTATCTTGGTCAAGTCCCGTCTTGCCATAAGGAATGTTATATCCCGTGTAGTCAATATTGACATACGAGTCACGCGGGATACTGAGCATCGTCGTCTGCTTTTCTTTCTTGTTTAAAATGACGACAATCATAACGTCCGATCGTCCAAACTCGCCACGCGCTTTCTTCTGTGGCGAAAGGTCTGTCCCTAAAACCAAGAACGTCTCCGTATCTTCTTTATCATAACGAGTCGGCTCAACCGTCGGGTCATCCTCTAATGTGACTTGGGTGCCTGACAACATATTGTGGGCTTTGTAAAACGCTGTACCGTAAATGCTAGACCCAGCAATAATCGCAATCAGCACGAGGGCACTAAATATCTTATAAAACGCAGACGGACCTGTGCGCTGTCTGCGAGCATGTGTTCTAGAATTCATATCGGTCTCCTTCGAGTCAAAATAATGAGCTTCACTCATTATAGAGGAAAGCAAGAAATTTGTCGAAAACGTTTTGATGACAAATTCATTTCTTTACATTTTCCCATAGTTGAACATAGAAAAACCCGCGGAGATGACTCCGCAGGTCCGTTAATCCCGAATGGTAAAAAATCGTGTTGCCGCTTCTTGTCCACGGGCTTGTAAGGATTCCGCACAGTGTGATGCCGCCGCCTCGTCGAGTACGACTGTCACACCAGGATGGGCCTGAAGGATCGTGGCCGGCCAGTCGACCGTCGGCACGCTCTCAATCATGTGCTGCACCGCTTCCGCTTTCCGCTCCCCTGTCGCGACCAGGACGATTTCACGTGCGTTCATGATCGTATCGAGCCCCATCGTGATGGCGTGTGTCGGTACATCTTCTAACCGATCAAAGAATCGACGATTGGCTTCCCGAGTAGACTCCGTGAGTTCGGTCACATGTGTCTTCGCATCGAGCGCTGTACCCGGTTCATTGAAGGCGATATGCCCATTCTCACCAATCCCTAAAAGCTGTAAATCGACACCGAGTGTCCGAACAAGTTCTTCATAACGTGAAGCTTCCACTTCCGGGTCCGGCGCGTCCCCTTGAGGGAGGTGACTTTGTTTGAATGGTACCTCATCGAAGAGTCGATCTTTCATGAAGCGGTTATAACTTTGAGGATGTTCGGGCGATAATCCGATGTATTCATCTAAATTGACGCTCGTCACGTGGCTACAGTCGAGCGCGTCCTGTTTAAACATCTGATACATCCCGACCGGTGTGCTACCGGTTGCGAGACCGAGTACGAAGTCATGTTTCCCTGAAATCCGTTCTTTGATTAGCGTATAGGCGATTCGTTCCGCATCGTTCGCCGTCTTTGCGACTAGTACATTCATCTTTGTTCCTCCCGTTCATATACGATTCGACCTTTAACAAAAGTCATCTGAACATGTGTCGTGTCATCCCAAACGACAAGGTCTGCATCAAACCCCGATTTGATGTCTCCTTTTGTCGTCAATCCGAATTCTTTGGCCGCATTCGTCGAAGTCATTTTGACCGCTTCTTCCACCGTACATCCCGTATATGCCTGAATGTTTCGGAAAGCAGCATCCATCGTCAACACACTGCCCGCCAGGTTTCCGGCTTGAAGTCGCGCAGCCCCATCCGCTACGATGACCGGTTGACCGCCAAGCTCATATTGTCCGTCCGGAAGTCCTTTTGCTCGCATCGCATCCGTGATGACGACAAGTTCATCTGCTCCTTTTAAGCGAAACGCGAAGTCGACCATCTCCGGACGACTATGGATCCCATCCGGAATGATTTCCGCGATGACCCCACCCTCTAAGAGACAATACCCAACCGTTCCGGGTTCTCGATGGTGCAACCCACGCATTTGGTTATAAAGATGCGTCCCGTGTTTGACGCCCGCCTGCTTGTTCTCTTCAAATGTCGCACTCGTATGGCCCGCCGAACCGATTGCACCGGTTTCGCGAAGAACAGCTTCAAACTCACGTGCACCTGGACGTTCCGGTGCATAGGTGACAAGACGGATATGACCGCCGGCAAGCTCTTGCCATTTCCGGAACTGCTCGGCGTCCGGGTCGATAATATATTCTGCCGGTTGTGCACCAGCCATCTCCACGTTGACAAATGGACCTTCCAAGTGGATTCCGATGAGTGTCGTATCCTGCGCTTCGATGACATTTCGGACTGCCTTCAATGCATGCTCAATCGCTTCTTTTGACTGCGTGATCGTCGTCGCGAAAAAGGACGTGACACCTTCCTGTAGCATGTCGTTACTCAATCGTCGAAGTTTTGATTCATCCGCATCCATCGTATCGACTTCATATCCCCCATGGATATGCACATCGATGAGACCCGGTGTCACGAGCGCTCCAGCGACATCAATCACAGGCTCATCCTGTTGTTCAAACTGGTCCATCGATCCAATCTCATCAATCGTTTGACCATTCCATCTGATATATCCACGTTCCCATGTTTGTTCTGCTGACACGATACGAGCATTGATCAATGTCCCCATCGGTTCACCACTCCTTTTTGTTTTCCTCCATGTTATCATATCGGATAAAAGTATAGTTGTATAGACCAATTTTAAATAAATAAAAGATTGTTCACATTTGCGAACAATCTTCTCCTTTTTTATGTCGATTGAACCGTCCCGTAGCGCCGGACAATCCATACTAACCGGAGGAATAACAAGACCGCTCCGGCTGCGAGTCCGGCAATCAAGCCAATCCAATAACCGTCTGGTCCAAATCCGGCGTGCTCTGCCAAGACATACCCAAGTGGTAAACCGATGACCCAATAAGCGACGAGTGAAAGGACGAGCGTGATGTTGACGTCTTTAAAACCACGTAATATCCCTTGGATCGGTGCCGCGACAGCATCTGACAGTTGGAAGAATACAGCGAAGATCATAAAGTGAGCTGCAAGGTCCACGACCGTCGGATCATTCGTATAAATAGCCGCGACCCGTTCGTTTTGCCAAAACAAAAAAGCACCGGAAAAGATAGAAACACCGAGACAGAGCGCGAGCCCGATTTTTGCATAGCGGACGGCATCCTGCAGTCGTTTCGCGCCAAGCTCATACCCCACGACAATCGTCAATGCGCTCGATGCTGAGAGTGGCAACATGTAAACAAACGAAGCGAAGTTAATCGCCGCTTGGTGAGCCGCGACGATTTGATCACCGTATGAACTGAGCAATACCGTGACCGCCGCAAAGATGCTGACTTCTGCGAAAATGGCGAGCCCGATTGGCGTCCCAAGTTGTAACAGCTCTTTTTGTCGGAGCCAAACCATTCGTTCGGTCGTCCGTAAAAACTTGTATTCGCGGAACGGCTTCCCGTTTCTCACGAAAAAGAAGGCCATGAAGAAGAGTAGCCAGTACGTGATGCTTGAGGCGATTCCCGCTCCAACTCCGCCATACGCCGGCACACCCAGTTTTCCGAAGATGAAGATGTAATTTAATCCGACATTAATGGGTAACCCTAATAGTATGAGGATCATCGAGACTCGCGTCTTGCCCAAGGCATCCATGAGCGTGCGTAGCACATTGAACAGGAACATCGGCAAGACACCGAATCCAAGGGCAAGCAAGTATTGCGTCGCGATTCGTTTCCCTTCTACACTGAGCCCCATGCTCTCGATTGCCATCGGCACAAGGAATGAACCCAACGTCAGCGTGATTACGCTTAGCATGATGGCTAAATAGATACCTTGAAACAAGGTTCGTTGAATCTGTTGACGGTCTCGCGCACCAAGCGCTTGCGAAACGATTGGGGCCACCGCCAGCAAGATTCCACTCAGTCCGGTATACACCGGCATCCACAAGCTTGAACCGACTCCGACACCTGCCAAATCGATGGCACCCGCCCGTCCGGACATGACGGTATCAAAAAAGCTAATCAAATAAAAAGACACTTGCGTGACTAAAATTGGAAAGAAAATCGTGAAGAACAGTTTGATTTTTTCGTTTAATGAATGTGTTTGGTACATGGACAACCCTCATCTCTTTTTCAGAAAGGAAATTATAATCATGAATCAACGGCATGCAGAAAAGCTTAAATTTGAACTGTTGGAAACGTGGAACACGTTCAATCACTATGTGACAGAAGCCCTCACCTTCAACAATTCCGAGGATATTCATCGCGCCCGCGTTCATCTACGGAAGTTGATCACGTTTATGCAACTATATGAAACGAAGCCGGCGACGTTCCGACAACTCAAACAATTGATGGAGGCACTCGGTCATGTGCGCGACCTCGACGTCCTCATCGAAACGTTTGATTCCAAAACCGAACTCGACCATGCGTTTCTTGAAGCGATGGAGACAGAACGTGCCATCGCACGGACGATTCTTTCGACCCGTGTCAGTGAAAAAATGACACCGTCGCTCGATCAACAAGTACGTCGTTTCATCGGCGGACCGTTATTTCGTGCGTTCAAAAAAACGAACGCCTCTCCGATGTTAGAAAAGGCGAAAAGCGAGCGCAAACAACGTGTACGCGTCTATCACGAACAATCCGATGGAAAAGAACAACTTGAAGCACTCCATAAAGTCCGTTTAGCCGTCAAACGCGAACGTTACTTACATGAGTACTTGCTAAGCTATGAATCGGATGCTTCGATGGACACTGTCCGCACGTTAAAAAAGATGCAAACTGAACTCGGTGATATGAACGACCATGACCAACTGTTAAAGCGTTGGCGCGCCTTCACCCCTCCAGCTGAACTACAGTCTGCATACGACAGAAAAATTGAAACATTACAGCAGGAACTCGATGCATCCGTGGAGCACCTCTCGATTTAGCGCGAAGTATAGCGCTCAATCAATAGTTCCAACAACTTCATTCCGGCAATCGAGTTCCCTTTTGAATCAAGTGCCGGGCCAAATATGCCAAACCCAACGTTATTCAAGTCCAGTTCGTGGTTCCCGACCGCCAAGATGGCACCCGATACCCCACTTTTTCCCGGAAGACCAACCCGGACAGCGAACTCACCCGATGCATCATACATGCCACACGTCGTCATGATGGCCTTGACGATTCGGACGACCCGACGTGGAATCAACTCTTCGCCCGTATCCGGGTCTTCTCCATTCCCTGCAAAGACACGCCCGATTCGTGCCAAATCAAAACAATCAATCTCGATGGCACACTGTTTCGTATACACATCAATGATCTCATCGACGTCTCCATCCACAATTCCATGATGACGCATGAAATAGAGCAGGGCACGGTTCAAGTCGGTCGTCTCGTATTCAGAGCGGGCGACTTTTTCGTCGTACGTGACCTCCTCGACCGAGCGATTTAACAACATCGCTAAAAACTGGCGGAACTGATAGATTTTGAGTTCTGCCGTCTCCCCCAAAATCATACTCGTCACCGCTAACGCCCCGGCGTTGATCATCGGATTCAGTGGTTTTGACGGGACCGTTTCCTCGAGTTTGGCAATGGAGTTGAATGCGTCCCCCGTCGGCTCCATCCCTACTTTCGAAAAGACATAGTCCTCCCCGAACTCCATCAATACATAACAAAGTGTGAGCGCCTTCGATACGCTCTGAATCGTAAACTTGTGATGAACATCCCCCGCGTGAATATACGTGCCATCCGGCAAACAAATCGCCACCCCGAGTAAATCGTTTTTCACATGTGCGAGTTCAGGGATATAGTCCGCCACTTTCCCTTGAGCCGTGTACGGACGACACTCATCAACCAAGTGGTTCAACTGTTGTTCGAGTACATTCATTCCATCACCTCATGTTCCATCAAATTTCAACCGGGTCATCTTATCATATTATCCGTCTGGTGGTCCATCATCTTTATACCAGTCCTCATCCGCCCAAATCATCGGTGGACTTTCCTCATCTCCAACCAACTTTTCTCCATGTCGATTCATCGCCACAATAAACCCAATTATGCCCACCATCACAAGAGTCGCAACGATGAGGAAGGAAGCCATTCCATCGTCCCCTTTCGAATTCGTGACAAATTTGTCTAGAAGTCCGTGACACTTATCCTATATCTCCGTCAACATTCTCGGTACCGTTAAGACGACAACAATTTTAGAGAAATGGGTGAATCAATTGAATCGAATCGCGATTATCGGAGGTGGCATCACCGGACTTGCCGCAGCCTATTATGCCAAAGAAGCCGGAGCTCATGTCACATTGATTGAGGCGCAGGACCGTCTCGGTGGAAAAATTAAGACCATTTATCGGGATGGTTTTACGTTAGAGACTGGACCCGACGGTTATATGGCACGAAAGCCGACCTTGACATCACTTATTACAAGTCTAGGTCTCGCAGATCAACTCGTCCGCTCCAGAACCGGGACTTCTTACATTTACGTACGGAAGCAACTGAGACAGATGCCGGCCGGATCGGTCATGGGCATCCCGACCAAGTTTTGGCCGATGGTCAAAACGGATCTCTTTACTTGGAGAGGAAAACTTCGCGCCGGATTCGATCTCGTGATTCCACGCGTGTATGCAGGAGAGGATATCTCGCTCGATCGTTTCTTTCGGACGAGACTTGGCTCCGAAGTAGTTGATACAATGATCGAACCGCTTCTGTCAGGGATTTACAACGGGACACTCGATGACATGAGCATCGAGTCTACTTTCCCTCAGTTTATCACGATTGAACAAAAAACTCGCAGTCTGATTCTCGGAATGAAAGCACTCACTCCTCCCGTCCAAGCCGGTGTAAAGCCGTCCGAGACTGGTAAGTTCCTGTCGATTGAGCAAGGACTCGGAGCACTCGTCGAGGCACTCCGTCCGTCGATTGATCGACTCATGTTAAAGACGGTCGTTCAATCCGTTCGACCTCATGAAGTCACATTTGCCGATGGGACGATCGAACAGTTTGATGGCATCATCATGGCCACATCGCCGCATGCACTCGGACCTTTGCTCGGATTCCCGGAAGCCGAACGTTTGTCATCGTTAAAACGTACCTCTTCGATGACCGTACTCGCCGCCTTCGACGAGTCAGAAGTGGATGCGTTAGATGGAACCGGCTACGTCATCGCCAAATCGGAAGGAAACGCTTTGACCGCTTGTAGCTGGATGCATAAAAAATGGCCACACCTAGCACCTAAAGGAAAAGCATTGCTCCGCATGTATATCAGTTCAGAACATGTACCGTCCCTGCTCCATGAAGAGGATGATCTAATCGCAAACTTCGCTTTAGGCGAACTTCGACGCATTCAAAAAGTCGGGACTCCCCTCTTCACGAAAGTCGAACGACACATTCAAACGATGCCACAGTATGAGGTCGGTCATAAACAGGACGTCCGCGCGTTCGAAGAAGCACTTTTGAAGTGGGACGGCGTCGAAGCGTGTGGCGCCATTCTCCATGGGGTCGGATTACCTGACTGCGTCGATTCCGCCAAACGGGCGGTCGATCACTTACATCTTCGACAGGCGGTGACGGTATGAAACGTATCGACTATAACGAGAACCCGTTCATCGTCATTTGGGAAGTCACACGGGCCTGTGCGCTCTCCTGCGTCCACTGCCGGGCAGAGGCACAATTTCATCGTTACGAAAACGAACTCGACACGGAAGAAGGGAAGGCATTGATTCGCGAGATTCATGCGATGGATAACCCGATTCTCGTCTTTACGGGCGGTGATCCTCTCATGCGTGAAGATTTATTTGAATTGACCGCATATGCTTCCTCCCTTGGGATGCGCGTCTCCATGACACCTTCAGCTACACCTCGTGTAACTCACGATGCCGTGAAACGGGCAAAAGCAGCTGGTTTGTCACGTTGGGCCTTCTCCATTGACGGACCGGACGCCGTGACGCATGACTACTTCCGCGGTACACGTGGCAGCTTCGACCGTACCATTCGAGGAATCTCATATTTCCGAGAAGAAGGGATGTCATTTCAAATCAATACGACGGTGACCGAATACAATGTCGATCGATTACCGGAAATGGCGAAGCTCGTAGAATCCCTCGGTGTGTCCGTCTGGACGCTCTTTTTCCTCGTGCCGACCGGACGTGGATCCCTGTTACAACCCATTACACCTGAGCGACATGAGGAAGTATTGAAATGGGCGTTCTCTATACAAGAGACGGCACCCTTCATCATCTCGACGACGGAAGCCCAATTTTATCGGAGAGTCGCCCGCCAAGAAAATCAGCGACGCCGGGCAGCAGGACTCCCTCCAATCGGACATCCACATGACGATTTGGCGAAAGCTCCTCGTGGGACGAATGACGGCAACGGATTCGTCTTTATCTCACATACAGGGAACGTACAGCCGTCCGGATTTTTACCGATCACCTGCGGAAACGTCCGAACGACACCTCTCGCCGATATTTATCGCCATCATCCGACATTCAAGGCACTACGTGATCCGGATAGTCATCACGGAAAGTGTGGGTATTGCGAGTATCGTTATCTATGTGGTGGTTCGCGTGCTAGAGCCTATGCGGTCACTGGCGATTTCAAAGAATCAGAACCGTACTGTATCTATCAACCAGAACGTCCTCTCGTGTCACAATAACGATTCCCATTTATTCCCTCTCCGTGTAAGATTGGCTTATATGAATCTGATGGTGAGAAGGGAGTCATATAGGTGCAGTCATTACCGATTGACGGATTGTTCTATATTGGGTTAGGTACAATTTTCATTGTTACGGCTTTACTTGGGTTCGGAATCAAGCAATTGACGAAACAAGGCATGACGGGATTTTTTGTTCTCCTCGCAACGAGTCTTGGCTTATTCTTTTGGCTACTGCTCTGGTTCCAAGAAGCGACCCGTGCCAGCTTCATGGGAACAATTCCATGGGTATTCAACTCATTTTTCGGGACGGTACTCTACCTCATTTTTATTGGGATCAGTTATTTGATTTTGAGAAGAAAACGTCGGCATACATAAAAGAGGAATCCGATTTTGGATTCCTCTTTCTTTATGCATTGACTGTCGATGGGCGTAATGTCAACGCCCCGTTCTCGACATCGATGATGACCGTTTGCCCATCCTCGACGTCTCCAGCGAGGATGCTACGGGCAAGTTTCGTCTCAATCGTCCGTTGTACATATCGGTTGATCGGTCGCGCACCAAATTGAGGTTCATATGCTTCGTCAGCAACGAACGTTTTGGCTGCATCGGTGATGTCGATATGAATCGAGCGTGTCGTGAGCCGTTCGCTCATCCGTCCGACCGCTTTCTCGACAATCTGACCGATTTGATCTTTCGTGAGCGGATGGAACAGAATCGTTTCATCGACCCGGTTCAAGAATTCAGGACGGAAATGACGACGGAGTTTGTCGAGCACTTGACGCTCTTCGTCCTCATCAATCACGCCATCTTTCGCTGCTTCGAGCAAGATGTCCGCCCCAATGTTCGACGTCATGATGACAATCGTATTTTTGAAGTCGACGATGCGCCCGTGCGAATCGGTCAATCGACCATCATCGAGCAATTGAAGCAAGATATTGAAGACGTCCGGATGCGCTTTCTCGACCTCATCGAGTAAGAGAACCGAGTACGGGTTACGGCGAACCGCTTCCGTCAACTGTCCACCTTCTTCATAACCGATATAGCCAGGAGGGGCACCGACGAGACGCGATACGGCATGTTTCTCCATATATTCACTCATATCCAGCCGAACGATATGGTCTTCTGAATCAAACATCGCTTCCGCGAGTGCTTTCCCGAGTTCTGTCTTCCCAACCCCCGTCGGTCCGAGGAAAAGGAATGAACCAATCGGACGGTTTGGATCTTTGATGCCAGCACGTGCTCGAATGACTGCATCGCTGACAAGACGAATCGCATCATCTTGCCCAAACACACGTTTATGCAAGACCGCTTCTAGATTGAGAAGCTTATCCCGCTCTCCCTCTGTCAGTTTCGTCACCGGGATCCCCGTCCATTTCGAGACGACCTCGGCGATTTCTTCTTCCGTCACTTCTTCACGCACGAGTTCACGCGTCACCGAACTCGCCAACTGTTCCGCTTCTTCTAGTTCCCGCTCAAGTTCCGGGATTCGTCCATATTTCAGTTCCGAGGCCCGGTTCAAATCATAGCGACTCTCTGCCTCTTGTAACTCGAGACGTACTTTCTCAAGGTCTCCACGGATTTGTTGCACACGGTGCGTTGACTCCTTCTCATTCTCCCAACGGAGACGTAACGAATCAGACTGTTCACGGATAGAGGCCAATTCCTGTTGGAGCGCCTCAAGTCGCTTCATGGAAGCGGCATCGCTCTCTTTTTTAAGAGCCGCCTCTTCGATTTCAAGCTGCATGACCCGACGGACCAATTCATCAAGCTCAGCTGGCATCGACTCCATCTCTGTTCGAATCATCGCACACGACTCGTCAACGAGATCGATCGCCTTGTCCGGCATGAAGCGGTCGGTGATATAGCGATTGGATAGCACAGCCGCCGCGACGAGCGCGTTGTCATGGATACGTACCCCGTGGTGAATCTCAAAGCGTTCTTTTAAACCGCGCAAGATGGAAACCGTATCCTCGACATCCGGTTCAGCGACAAGGACTTGTTGGAAACGCCGCTCAAGGGCCGGGTCCTTCTCGATATATTGGCGATACTCGTCGAGCGTCGTCGCGCCGATACAATGCAGTTCGCCTCGGGCGAGCATCGGTTTCAACATGTTACCGGCGTCCATCGACCCCTCAGACTTCCCAGCACCGACAATCGTGTGCAGTTCATCGATGAAGAGGATGATGGTGCCTTCCGCTTCTTTCACTTCGGACAAAACGGCCTGTAGACGTTCCTCGAACTCTCCGCGATATTTCGCACCGGCAACGAGGGAGCTCATATCGAGGCTGAAGATGGTTTTATCTTTCAAACTTTCCGGTACATCTCCACGAACGATGCGCTGGGCGAGTCCTTCGACAATCGCTGTCTTCCCGACCCCTGGCTCTCCGATGAGGACAGGATTATTTTTTGTTTTTCGACTTAGGATTCGAATGACGCGACGAATCTCACTGTCTCGTCCGATGACCGGATCGATTTTACCTGTCTTCACTTCTTGAATGAGGTCGCGTCCATATTTCGTCAAGACATCATATGTCGCTTCAGGCGACTTCGATGTGATGCGACGGTTCCCACGCACAGCGACGAGCGCCTCACGGAGACGTTCTTCGGTGACACCTTTACGTTCGAGCATCGTCTGTGCCTGACTGCTGTTCAACAAAATACCGAGTAGAATATGTTCGACCGATACGTACTCATCATTCATCCCCGTGGCTTCTCGTTCCGCAGTCGTCAAGACGCTTAAGAGAGAGGCTGAAATCATCGGTGTTGTCGGGTTTTGGAGTTTCGGCGCATGTTTCAGAGAAAGCGCGACTTCTCCTTCAATCTCTGACACGTTGATCTCCATTTTTTGAAACAGCAACGGCGCAATCCCGTCCGTCTGTGAAATCATTGAGGCCAATACATGCCACTCATTGATTTCGCTATGATGATACTGTTTCGCTAACGCTTGTGAACTGACAATGCATTCATGTGCTTTATCGGTGAAACGATTAAAGTCCATCACGATTCCTCCTTATCCATTAACGTTCGATTTGTTCATATACAGCCCGGTACGTCTCATCAAGCGGCAGGTCGACTTCGAGCTGCACGAACAAGTCCGACCGTACTTTCGAACCGGTCATGACACCTCGGCCCGGAATACGCATCCGTTGTCCCGGACGGCTTCCCGGTTTCACTTTCAACTTCACGCGTCCCCCGTCGAGTGTCGCAATGATGACGCTCGTCCCGTCTAAAAACTCAAGCGGTCGCAAACGCTTCACTGTCACGATATGCTCTCCTTCGCGACGATACGTATCGTCATCGGCAAAGTGAAGTTCGACATATACATCACCTCGGTTTCCCGATTGTCCGACCCGGCTTCCCTTTCCTTTCAAGCGCAACTTCTGACCTTCATAAGCACCTTGTGGAATTTTGACGTTCACGGTACCCGTTTGAAGACGCAGACTCACTTTCGAATCTTTCGTCAATTGACTAAGCGGGATGTTGACACGAACGGTCTCATCCAAGTCTTCGTCGACCGCTTGGTCAAAGAAGCTTCCGAACATATCTTCAAACCCGAACGTCCGCGAAGTCGTACGTGACCCACCGCCGAATTGTCGGAAGAGATCCTCGAATTGAGATGAGCCTTCCCCGTAAGCCTCCCCACCGCCTCCGAACCCTTGTCCGAATGACGGTCCATCTGGGCTACCATATCGATCATAGTTCGCCTTCTTCTCCGGGTCGCTCAGCACGTCGAACGCCTCTTGAATCGATTTGAAGCGATCCTGTGCCCCAGGATCTTTATTGACGTCCGGATGGTATTGTTTCGCCAGCTTCCGGTATGCGCGTTTAATCTCCTGCTCGGTCGCTCCTTTGGAAACACCAAGCTCATCGTAATAGTTTTTAGCCATATGGATTCACCTCACCTATCCCTTTCCCGTTTCTGTTAACTCTATTCTACTCATTTGGTCAAATAAGGTCAAAGATTATCCTTTCACTTTTCATACGAAAAAAAGAAGAGATTCGTTTCAAAAAACGAACCTCTCCTCCTTTAGAAGTATACTTTCGGACTATCCATTCCGTCCTCGAACACGATGGTCACTTCAGGGTCTCCACCGAGGGATGTCACGTTAATTCGAACCGGAACGTTCCGATTATATTCCCAACGGTTTTCAAGCAAGCCGACAACGTGTTGCGTGAATCCGACGAGCTCAGCGCGACTGTAAAACTGAATCGGGATATCAATCTCCATTCTCGATAAATCTCCATTCTGATAAAAACCTTTCCCAATCATCCCGCTATAGTCCGGGAAAAGGTCTGCGATCCGATCGCTGAAGAGCGTAAACTTCTGAGCGTCCTCGCGTACGTCAGACGTCGCTGATGTCGACGGGAAGTAGTAGTACTTCTCATCGATCGCTTTCCAGTCGTCCGATTTGACCTGATCCGCCGTCCCAACGAAGGCCGATTTGATATAGTTCCCCGGTGTCGGTGAACCTTGTGTCGATTTCATATAGAGCGCGACATTGATATCGAGATCCTTGAAGTCTTCCCGCTTCCGTAATTGGGAGACGAGCTCGTTCGCCATACGTTCCCCTTCTGCGATCACTTTCTTTTGATCGAGTTTGACGGTGTACGTCGGACCATAGTTCGGTGCTTGGAAGACATACTCACGGTTCAATATGAGTGCAAACGATACGCCTCCAACCTGATACCCGCTGTCCTCTTTCGTCATGTAGTTCTGTTCGACAATGGAAGCTAAATAAAGTGGTGACTTCTTGTTCGCATCGACAAACTTGTCGTCTTCGACTTCTGCCTTGCCATCCGCATATGTCGGGTTCAAGGGTGTCAATCCTTCATTACTTTTATCTTTCCGTGCAAGTAAACGGGACACATCCTTTGCGTTCAACAGCTGTCCCTCTTGATAAGCGAACTTTTCCGGGTCGAACGCGTCCGTTGAATGACGCATGAGACCGAGTTCGACTTCTTCGAGTTCTAACGATGAACTGACTTGACGTTGGGCGAGACCTCTCGCCGCCGCCGGTTTGAACGGAATGACCATCTGGTAATAAGAGTCACGGGCTTCGATCGCTTGTGTGACGCCTTCGGCCGCTGTTTCGTCCCCTGTTGGTGTCGCTTCTTCTTCACCCATCGGTATTTTCATTGAACATCCGCTCAACAATAGCGCAGAGGCGATTGTCGGGATGACGAGTTGTTTCCATTTCATCTATGTCTAGCTCCTTTGAACATCGTTTCCTATTTCACTTTGTCCATTATAACAAAATCGTTCCACGAAAAAAGTATCGAAGCGGAATCAGAACAAATCCCTTCTCGGATGAACGAGAAGGGATGTCGATTTATGGTTTCGTTGACGGGTGGTTGCGACGAATCAACAAGAGGAGTCCCGACGCGAAAAGAAGTGTACCGAGCATGGCATGCCAGGCATCATCCGCTTCACCTGTTATCGGGAGCACATCTTGAGCGTACGGATCGGCTTCATCGATGTGCTCGACTCGTGGCGCTCCACTCTCTTTGACGACGACTTTCACGACAGGTGGTGTGGTTTTCACTTCTGACTTCTGCTTGTTAGCGTCTTGTTTCGGCTCTTCTTTAGCCGGAACAGGTTGCTTCACCGCCACCGGTACGTCAACGGAGCGAGTAACCGTTATCCCTTCATCCACCTCGAAGATGAATGTGGCACGTTGAATCAATTCAGCCCCGGCTCTCACATCATAAGACGGGAGGAGCGGAAGCTCAAACGAGAACGTCGCTTCTTCTTCCGGACCGAGTCCGTCTCTGAAGGTAGGAATTACTTCGACTTGCTCCTCGAATCGTTGATTTGCCTGGTTTCGTTCTTCTTCTGTCAAGGCACCGCTTGGCCATGTGAGCATCGCGTCCGCTAAAAATAAGGTGACTTTCGAAGGATTGGTGACCGTATACGTATAGCGAACGGGCTCTCCCGGTTGAACGGTCGCTTTCTCAACCGTTGCATTCACGGTGAAGTCTGGTGTTTGCAAAAGGATAATTTGTTGACTTTCTGACGTGACAACCCGGTCGAATTCATCCACTCCGGTCACCCGAAAGACACTGCCGATCTCAGGATGAGCGTCGAACGAATATCCGGTCTGAATCGCTAAAACTTCTGTCACTTCCACCCGTTCCCCCGGCAAGAGACCGTCTTCTCCTATTAATTCATGCAAACGATCAAATACGTGTTGATTGAACGATTCGATTGATTGATGATCGATGTCTCCGCTCACATACTCATGAGAGAATTCTGTCACCGTCATCGGCGTGTCTCCTGTGTTTTCTACAATGAACGTATACGATATTTCGCCTCCGACAACGGCTCGGTCGACTGCGGCAATGTTGATTGCTTCAACGGCGAGATTCGGTAGCATCGGTTCGATTGCCGGCTCTTCGACGACTGGTTCTGGTTCAACCGGTGGCGTCACCTCTTCTGATGGGTCTGGTTCTGTGACTACAGGCGGTTCCTCCACTTCGACAGGATAGGCTTCCGTGACAGTGTTTGGAGAAAACGTATACGGCACACCTTTCGCATCATAGAGCGTGATGAGGTCAATCAACGAGTCGTCTACTACTTCCGCATCAATCATAAATCGCCAAACGTCAGCTGATTCACGGACCCCGTAATACGTGATTCCTTCATAGACAAGACTTGATTCATATAATGTTTCGCTTTCCTCATCTGTCAAATTCACTTGGATATACCGGAACGTGGTCGTGTCCGCTTTGGCGGTGGGCACCCCAAATAAGGTTGAAAGGAGCATGAGGATGGTAAATACGGCAACGAAGCGCTGGATGTTGTGTGTCATGATGTTGGTCCCTCCTCTAAGGTGAAAACAAGCGCTCGAATCGCAATCGTTCCGATGACGACGTTCACCACGTAGAGGAATGAGAGGAATGTGTGTGTGAAAGTCATGGTGTCAAAGGGTTCTCTCGCAAAAATATATTAGCATTTTGATTTAGTTAATCTATACCCCGCGAACGCATGTGCGAACCCGCTCAATCCCAATTATTTCCGAAAAAAACGTTCGCCGAAGCGAACGTTTATGCTTGTTCCTTTAAAAAGTCGAGCAGCTTGGCTTCATCCCATACTTCGATTCCGAGAGATTCGGCTTTCGCCAGCTTCGAACCTGCCTTTTCACCGGCGACGAGCAAGTCTGTGTTTTTACTTACACTTCCCGTTACACTCGCTCCGAGGAGTTCAAGCTGCTTCCCAGCCTCGCCACGTGTCATCTCATGCAATTTCCCCGTCAATACGACTGTCTTCCCAGAGAGCGGTGCCCCTTCAGTCGTTGGACGCTTCATTCCTTTGAATGATAAGTTCACACCTGATTCCGCCAATTCTTTGACGAGTTCACGTGCTTCTGGTTTTTCGAAATAGAGGACAATCGATTCGGCCATCTTCGTCCCGATGCCATCGATGGATGTCAACTCTTCGACTGTCGCAGCGATGATTGCATCCATCGTCTCGAACCGTTCTGCAATTAAAGAAGCGGCCTTTTGTCCGACGAGTCGAATCCCGAGGGCGAAGAGCACCCGTTCCAATGAATTTTGCTTCGATTGTTCGATTGCTGAGAGCAAGTTCGTCACTGACGTCTCGCCCATGCGCTCGAGTCCAAGTAAATCATCTCGGTCCAACCGATACAGGTCGGCCACATTGTGAACGAGCCCTGCTTCGTGAAGCTGCGTGATCACTTTCTCGCCGAGCCCGTCGATGTTCATCGCTTGTCTCGACACGAAATGGATGAGTCCTTCAAGCAGTTGAGCCGGACATTCCGGATTGACGCAACGATGATCCGCCTCTCCTTCGAGTCGAATCAACTCCGACCCACACGCCGGACAATGCGTTGGGAATTCAATCACCCGCTCTTCCCCACTCCGTTCACTCGCCAATGCCGATACGACGGCCGGAATGACGTCTCCTGCTTTTTTGATGACGACTCGGTCACCGATATGAAGGTCTTTTTCCTTTATAAAATCTTCATTGTGAAGCGTCGCATACGTCACGGTCGAACCTGCCACAGAAACCGGAGCAAATCGCGCCCGTGGTGTGACCTTCCCTGTACGTCCGACACTGAAATCAACATCCTCAATCGTTGTCACAACTTCTTCTGCCGGAAACTTGTACGCGACGGCCCAGCGCGGACTTTTAGCGGTGAAACCAAGTTGTTCCTGTTCTTCATACCCGGCCACTTTGATGACGATCCCATCAATTTCATATGGGAGGTCACTCCGTTTTGTCACGTATGTCTCAATATAATCCCACAGTTCATCCGCCGTCTGGCATGTTGTATAATCTCCGCTCACAGCGACACCGAGTCGTTTCAAATAATCGAGTGACTCGTCATGTGACGCGACGAGATCGTCTTGCGACACCAAACCGTAAGCGAAAAACGCCAAGTTTCTCGACGCCGCAATTTTTGAGTCAAGTTGTCGAAGTGAACCGGCAGCTGCGTTTCTCGGATTTGCGAAAAGTGGCTCACCGACACGTTCTCGTTCATCATTCAATTGTTCGAACGAACGTTTCGGCATGTATGCCTCACCACGCACTTCAAACGTCACGTCCTCATTTAATCGAAGGGGAATGGAACGAATCGTCTTCAAGTTTTGCGTGATGTCCTCACCCGTCGTCCCGTCCCCGCGCGTCGCACCACGAAGGAGACGACCATTCTCATATTTTAACGAAACGGCGAGTCCATCAAATTTGAGTTCCGCCACGAATGTCGGCGTGTAGCCGAGATCTTTCTCGATTCGCTCCACCCATTCCACAAGTTCCTCTTTCGAGAAGACGTTTCCAAGCGAGAGCATCGGTGTGTCATGTGTCACTTTGACGAATGCGTCGAGCGGCGCTCCTCCGACGCGTTGCGTCGGGGAGTCCGGTGTTCGAAGTTCTGGATAATCGGTCTCGATTTGAATCAATTCGTTCATCAATCGGTCATACTCCGAATCCGGTACGCTTGGACGATCGAGCACGTAATACTCGTATCCGTATTGATTTAACGTGTGACGTAGCTCTTCTACGCGTTCTGCCATCTCCATATCCTCACCTCACGCTTTTTCGATAGGGGCAAACTTAGCCAACAGGCGCTTGATCCCGACTTCTGGGAATGCGATGTCGACTTCGAGTTGGTCGCCTTCACCACGTGTCTGCACGACCGTCCCTTGTCCCCATTTCTTATGATTTGCTTTGTCGCCGACGTTCCACCCGACTGTTTCGGCACCGGACGATTGGGCGAGTTTCGGCTTCGGTTTCGAACTAAAGCCATTCACCGGTAACTTCCCTGGTGACTCGACCGGGTTCCATGGCATTGGTTTTCTCGCCTTACCGGACCGCTCCAACAACGTTTCCGGCAACTCATGCAAGAATCTCGACTCCGGGTTGTTTTGGAAGCGACCATATAGCATCCGTGACTGGGCACGTGTCAAATAGAGACGCTTCTCGGCACGGGTGATTCCGACATACGCGAGACGACGTTCTTCTTCCATTTCTTCCTCGTCGTTCAAGGCACGGCTGTGCGGGAAAAGTCCTTCTTCCATTCCAATCAAGAAGACGACCGGGAATTCAAGTCCCTTCGCCGAGTGCAACGTCATCAACGTGACTTGATGCGACTCATCGACTTCATCGAGTGAATCGAGGTCTGAGACGAGCGTCAAATCGGTAAGGAAGGCGACGAGCGTCTGTTCATCGCTCTCTTTCTCAAAGTTTTGGGCGACCGACAGAAACTCTTGCAAGTTCTCGAGTCGGCTTTCCGCTTCAAGCGTCTTCTCGATTTTGAGCATCTCTTCATATCCTGTCTTTTTCAATACCTCTTCGACGAGTTCTGAAATAGAGAGATAGTCCGCCATCTGCCGTAAATCCAACATCATTTGGCGGAAGTCCGCGAGTTTCGTCGCAGTGCGTGGGGCGATGCCTGACAATTCGATGTCACGAATCGCATCCATAAGTGAGACGCCTTGCATATCTGCAAAGTCACCTAGTTTATCAATCGTCGCGGCACCGATTCCGCGTTTCGGCTCATTGACGACGCGAACGAACGAGATGTCCTCATCCGGGTTGGCGATCAATCGCAAGTATGCGAGGACGTCCTTGATCTCTTTTCGCTCATAGAACTTCGTCCCGCCGACCATTTTGTATGGGATGTTCGACTTGAGGAGCATCTCCTCGAGTCCACGTGATTGAGCGTTCGTCCGATAAAGGACCGCCATCTGTCCGTAGTCCATCCCTTCCATCTTCAGCTCTTTCATCTGGTTCATGATGAAGAACGCTTCGTCGCGATCGTCCGATGCGACATGGAGCAACAGTTTCTCTCCTTCGTCATTTTCAGTCCACAAGTTCTTATCTTTACGGGAAGCGTTGTTTTGGATGACACCGTTCGCCGCCTCCAAAATCCGTTTCGTCGAACGATAGTTTTGTTCGAGCAAGATGACATGGGCGCTCGGATAATCTTTCTCGAACGTCAAGATGTTGGCGATGTCGGCACCGCGCCAACGATAAATGGACTGATCCGAGTCCCCAACGACACACAAATTCTCGTGTGCCTGCGCGAGAAGTTTGACGAGTGTATATTGGGCACGGTTCGTATCCTGATACTCATCGACATGGATGTACTTAAATTTTTTCTGATAGAACGCCAACACATCCGGCGCTTCTTGGAATAAGTGAATCGTCTTCATAATCAAATCGTCAAAGTCGAGAACATTATTTTGTTTCAACTTTTTCTCATACGCTGTGTAGACGTCCGAGATGATTCGCTCGTACGGATTGTTCCCAACGAGGACAACCGCATCTTTCGCCGTACGCAGCTCATTTTTATGATTTGAAATCATCCCGAGAAGGGTACGCGGTTCGTACTTCTTCGGGTCGAGGTTCAATTCTTTCAACACCTGTTTGATCGCTGTCAATTGATCTGAGGCATCTAAAATAGAAAAGCTCCGGTCATACCGGATGCGATCGATATCACGTCGTAAAATCCGGACGCACATGGAGTGGAATGTAGAAATCCAAATGTCCTCGGCGACACCACCCACAAGACGCGCAATCCGATCTTTCATTTCTCGTGCTGCTTTATTCGTGAACGTGATCGCTAAAATGTTCCACGGTGCCACTTGCTTCGCCGCCATCAAATAAGCGACACGATGGGTCAAGACACGAGTCTTCCCAGACCCTGCACCCGCCATAATCAACAGCGGGCCATCCGTATGCTTCACCGCTTCTGCTTGTTCCGGGTTCATCCCTTTGACTAATTCTTCGCTAAGATTATACATAATTGTTTCCTTCCTTGTTCCAAACGTTTGTTCTTATTTTATCGGAGTGCTCGTACAGTCGCAAGTGCTCCAGCTAAGTCTTCATAAATGATATTGCCGACAACAATCGTGTCGACATGTGCACCCATTAATCGTGCCGTCTCTTCTCCCTCGATGCCACCACCGTAAAAGAGATGTGCATCAGGTAACGCCAAACGAATCTCTTTGACGACATCAGGATTCCCGAGTCGTCCACTATATTCGATATAGAGCGAGGGAAGACGGAACAAGTGATGTCCAACTTCCGCGTATGCCACGGACTCTTCGATCGTCAAATCGCATCGTGCTTCCGTCACGTCAGCGACTTTCGCGTCCGGGTTCAAGACGAGATACCCTTGAGCCGTTACAAGACGGGCATCAAAGAAATGGCCGAATCGTTCAAACGCACGAGCATGATGTCCAATGATCCATTCCGGAGTTCCTGCATTCAGCACAGTGGGCACGAAGTAATGATTGAATCCGTGGATGACTTGACTAGGATGACTAATCTCAAGTGCGATTGGAATCCCGGCATCTCGGACTCTCGCATATAGCGCAAATGTATTCTCTGCATCAACCCCATCCGTCCCTCCAATCAAAAAGGCGTCGGTCCCAGAATGGATGAGGGCCTCGAGCGCCTCATCTGTGAGTTCCTTATTCGGATCTAGTTTAAACACATGTCGCCACGTCTGAAATTCCAACTCATTCCCTCCTATCGAATCCTTCTCTAGTGTATCGATTTTTTTCCTCCCGTGCATCTCCCCAACAAAAAAAGACTTGCCGAAGCAAGTCACGAACGTGCCGTACGATTCCGTTCCCGATCCGTCAACCATTTCGCAACAAGCAAGGCGAATAGACCGTAAACGGGGACGAACCAGAGCGGATTCGCTAAAAAGAATCCGAGCACCGGTATGTCAAGGAGCGGCGAGTCCGGTGAACAGAGTGCCGTTCCATTGACGATGGCGATAAACGGAAGAACCGGAACAATAAAGACGTATCCGAAGTTGATCCAAAATGCTTTCATATGACAATCTCCTTATCCTAAGATGATTGATTCTTTCGGATAGTTATACATCCGCTTCGGTTGTCTCCGTTGCAGGATGAGAATGAAGGCGATGACGCCGATCCGACCGATGAACATGAGAATCGTCAACACCCATTTTCCAACGTTACTAAATTCGGAGGACAATCCGACGGATAGGCCCGTCGTCCCGAACGCAGAACACGCCTCGAATAAGATTCGTGTCAACGAAGCATCCTCAAAATAAGCCATGACCATGACACCTGATAGTAACACGGCAAGCGAGACCGTAATGATCACGAACGCTTTCCAAATATCTTCAAGGACGATTTCACGACCGAAAATTTTAATGGACGAGTCCCCGCGAATGAAGGCGATGACAGCGAGAACGGCTACAGCAAACGTCGTCGTCCGAATCCCCCCACCGACAGACGATGGAGACGCCCCGATGAACATAAGAATGGACAGAAGCAACATGCTCGCTTCAGAGAATAGATTGACATCTACCGTCGATAGACCACCATTTCGTGTCGTCACGGATTGGAACAACGAATCCGAAAGTGCCAACCAGAGCGGCAAGTCTTTAAAGGCATTGTTGTATTCAAAGATGAACAAGCCGACCGTACCGACGGCAATCAAAATAAAGAATGTCGAAACCGTCAATTTCGTGAACAAAGAGAATCGACTTGGGAACGTATGACGTTTTCGAGTGATTCGGCTCACCAAGTACGTTCGAATTTCTACAAGCACTGGGAATCCGATGGCACCACCGGTCATGAGCGCGATTTGTGTAAAGATGACGAACGGGTCCTCACGGAATGGTGCGAGCGAACTTCCCGTAATGTCAAACCCGGCATTCGTCGTCGCACTGACCGACCCGAACAATCCTTGCAAGAAGGCTTCTCCGGCGGTATCAAAATAATTTAAGTAATGGACCCCGAGCAAGACGGCACCGACCGCTTCAATGGCGATTACGGTGATGACGATTTCCGTGATGTATTTGACGATACCAGACATCGACGTCTGGTTTTGGTCGCGTAAAATCAGTTGTCTTTCCCTAAACCCAATTCGTTTCCCAAGTAAGATCCACATGATGACGTGCAAACTGATCAATCCGACACCGCTCACTTGGACGATGAACAGGATGATAAATAAGCCAAACGTGGAGAAAGTATCGGTGACTACAATCGGTGTCAGACCGGTGACACTGACACAGCTCACCGCAAAGAAGACAAGATCGGTAAATGTGATCGTCACTCCGGGCTTGTGGGCGATTGGTAAGGCGAGAAGCAAAACTGATAAAATCGCTGCCGCACTATAAATTAATACGAGTGTTTGAACCGGTGTTAAATTTCGAAAGAACAATTGTAAGTTCTGTTTCATGAATTTCTGTTGCATCTCGCCCCTCCCCTCCATCAAAAACAAGATGACTCTTACGAGTCACCTTTTGTTTGTTGTAGACGTTCAAGAGCGAGATCGTATCCGCCTGTCCCATAGTTCAAGCATCGCTTCACACGTGAAATCGTGGCCGTTGAGGCGCCTGTCGCATCCTCAATTTTATGATACGTGTTTCCTTCACGAATTTGCCGAGCCACTTCAAGTCGTTGCGCAAGTGCTTGAATTTCATTAACAGTCGCTAAATCTTCGAATAATTGATAACAGTCTTCGAGTGTCTCGAGCTTCAAAATCGCTTCAAACAATTGATCAAGCTCTCGACCTCGTAATTTATCGAGTTGCATCCGCAAGCATCCTCTCTACTCATACTTCTTTATCATTCTAAAGCAGGGGCGCCTTGGACTCAACTATTCATCGCAAAATCGCAGGAAATAGTACTTGTTTCTTCATGACTTCATAAATGCCGAGAGGTGTCGCCCGAACATACGGCAAATGGGTAGACGCTAAAAATAGTAATGTATAGATCGGGTCTTCGAACTGATAGCCCCTCGCCATGAGCTCGTCTCGCAGCTGTTTCTCTTGACCGATGAGCACTTCGAGTGGCTCCGTCGACGTCATCCCACAGAGTGGCAACGGAATCTCCGCAACGATTTCGCCCTTGTCTACGAGGACAATCCCGCCTCCAAGTTCGTTCATTCGTTTGAACGCCTGTAACATATCTTGTTTACATTTTCCTAGAATCAAGTAGTCCCCACTGATCGAGTACGAACTGACAAGTCCACCAAAATCTCGAGCGAATCCTTTCAGGACTGTGTTCAATCGCCATTTCCCTTCTTTATCAAGCAACATGAGAAACGATTCGTCTCCATCACGCGGTAATTCATCTTGACCCGTGTCATGCGTAATTTTAAACAGCTTCATGATGACCGAGTTGATCATGTCGAGTCCGACCGGCATGCTGAAGGACAAGTCTTGTGACGTCAGCTCGATTGAAACGTCTGTCGACGGCATCATGTCGAGGACTGCTTCCACTAATTCGTTCGGGAAAAGCGATACCCCATCACGATAAATCCATTGCCCTTTCGCGATCACGGCCGTCGGACGCGGTTCCTCGATGGCATCTAGAATGTTCAAATGCGCGATGCGGCCTGGCGCAATTGCACCTAAAATATGATCGAGGTCAAAATGACGAGCCACGTTATGAGAGACAATCCGGTAGGCTTCGATGGCCGGTAATCCCGCTTCGATCAAAATGCGGACGAGAGCATCCTGCATGCCGTCCTCATAAAAGCCCGGTGTCGAACCGTCCGTCGTCACCATGAGATGGTCGAACGCCGTCAATCCATTCGCCAACAGGTCACGAATCATCTCCGGCAGGTCCGGACGAATCGAAGAATGTCGAAGCGTCGTCGTATAACCTAGTTCCAATCGATTGAACGCCTCTTCCGCCGTCATCGCCTCATGGTCGCTGTGTACTCCCATCAACGCCATTTTAGTCAATGTCTTCGGCGACGCCCCCGGAAAATGTCCCTCGACCGGTAAACCGCACGTCTCGGCGTCAAGCATCCACTGAAGCATCTCATCATCGCCCTTCAAGGCGCGTGGCCATGCCGTCAATTCACCTGCCATGACGACGTCCGGATGGTTAAACCACTCATGAACGCGTTCCGAGTCGACAGCCACGCTCTCTCGGTCCAGCTCCGTTTGCGTATCCAATCGTGCCCACCAATACGTACTCGTCGGTAATTGCTGAATCGCATCGAGCTGCGCAAACGCTTGCTCTTTCTCTTGTAAAAAAAGCAGCATGTTGTCATTGACTAGCGTCGTCGTTCCACGCTCTCCTGCATATTTTGACAACGTCGCCGGATTGTATAATTGAAACGGATGAGCGTGAGGCTCGATATACCCAGGTACAATATACTTTCCTGTCACATCGACCGTTTCGACCGCTGATTCTGGTAAGTCTGGACCGACATACACGATGCGATCTCCCTCAATCCAAATATTCGCGGTTCTCCATTTTTTTACGTAAACGTTCAAATACGTTGCGTTTTGTAAGACGAGCGAAGGTGGTCGCAATCGATCTACGACTTCAAGTTGTGAACGAATCATCACTTTAGACCACGGTGCCCGCGCCGTTCTTTTTGTTGGCATCGAACCCAATCCTCCCTTTTCCCTTGCAAAGCTATTAAAGAATAGTTTTGAAAGCGTTTTCTTTCCCTGTTTCAAGTTTACCTTTTCTCTGAATGGGTCGCAAGTTATGTTCCCTATTGTAACAAATTTCACATACATTTTTCACAAAAAAGGCGACTCTCCCTGTGAAGAGTCGCCTACATCAAATTTGAGTCATGACCGTTTTTCGTAAGTACAGGTGCAATTGATCGACCGGAATCGGTTTACTGTAATGATAACCTTGAATGAGCGAACCACTATATTCTAATACGAACGCAAGCTGTTCCGGTCGCTCGACCCCTTCCGTGACGATCTCGAGTCCAAGCGTTTGGAAAGTTTGATACAGCCCTTCTAACAGCGCGCGGTCAAACTTATTCTCCGGAATCCCTTTCACGAAGTTCTGATCGATTTTAACGATGTCGAGACGCAGGGATTGCAGGTATGAAAGTGACGATGTCCCGACACCGAAGTCATCGAGTGATATTTTGACCCCGATGGCCTTTAACGCTTGAATGAACTGTTGAAGTTCATACACATTCCCACCGACTTCACTCTCTGTGATTTCAACATGTAACCGGTGTGGGGGAAATCCTGTCTTAGCGAGCGTCTCCTCCAACGCTTCTAAAAACGAGCCGTCTAAAATCTGACGTTTCGAGACGTTAATGGATAAAAATAAATCAAACCGCTCTGCGTACTCTTGAATCTCAGTGATGGCGCGCACAAGCACCCAGCGTCCCACATCTGAGATGAGCCCGAGTTGCTCCGCAACCGGAATGAACACACCGGGAGAAACGAACCCTTTCTGTGGATGGTGCCAGCGAATCAACGCCTCGACTCCTCTTACTTGAAACGGCTGCGGAGAGACGATTGGTTGGTAATAGAGTTCGAACTCTTCATGACGCAACGCATGACGTAAATCACGTTCCATCTCGAGCGCCTGCAAGTAGTGACTTCCATCTTCAATCTCATGATAGGTAAGAATCTGATCTTTCCCGGATGCTTTGGCTTCGTGTAAGACGACATCGAGTCGCGCCATCATCACCTCATAGGAATGATGCGTGGGTCCTGTCAATTCGTCGATGCCGATACTTAAGGTCAAATGGTTCATCCCTTGCTTCAAACCCCATTCGCGCAAATCTTTCACTAATTGATTCGCGATAATCATGAGCTCCTCGGTCGTCCATTCCGGATGAATCAAGATGAACTCGTCCGCTCCGATTCTTGCAACGAAGCCATCCTCTTTATAAAACATCAGACGAGAGGCAAAGAACGTCAGCATCGCATCTCCCGTACGCTGACCAAATTGATCGTTGATCCGTCGGAAGTTGTCGAGATCGATTCCCATCACTCCGATCGACCGGGTCGTTTCCGGTAAGCTCACGAACATCTCTTCGACCGCCAATCGGTTCGGAAGACGGGTCAAAGAATCTCGGAAGGCACGCGTCAACGATTCTTTTTGTGTCTGTTCGAGTGCATCGAGCACCTCGTTCATGCTGATCGCCATCTCTTCAATCTCGTCTTGTTGATTCGGATGCAACTGAATCCGTAACCGACTATTCCGTTCTTTCGTGATCCATTTGAGTTCGTTGACGATGCCCATCAATCGTTTCGTGACAATTTGATTCACCGACCAAAACAGTGTCAACAATAGACCAAGACCGAGTACAAGCAGCCCTAGCATCCCCGTTTCTAACATGGTCTGTGTATTGGTATAGTACGTTCGCTTCACCGAGAAGTTGAGTTCCCAGTTCGCATCTTGATAGACGGATTGAAGCGGTAACGAGACACGTGCAAATTGATTGTCTTCATCGACCGTCAACTGCCGGTGTGAAAGAGGACTGATCGATAATTTCGTTTTTGCTTGGGCACTCATCGCGGCCATGAAGTCTGGACCGATTTTTTGAATGAGTACGAGCGTCCCACCCGGCTTTCCTGTCCCATCACTTCTCACAATCGGATGACTCATGAAGACGACCGGACCGAAATCGGTGCCATACACCGCACTTTGTTTGATTCCTGACGAGTTGACGTAACGGATCAAGTCGTTCGTGAATGTCTCTTTGTCCTCTTCACGATCTAATTCATAAAATTGAGTAAACTCCGAGTAGACGACCTCTCGATCACGGTCGAGGAAAATCATTGCGCCGACCCCCAAGTTTTCGAGTGTCTCTTCCCCCATGTTATTTTCAATGAATGTTTCATTCTGATTTTGAACAAAATCATAGGCGTTCGTCCAGACTGACCAATCTACAAGAATCCGTTCGAGCATGAGTCGGTGATTGGCGAACACTTCTGACACACTTTCGATTTGATCGCGGGTCATCGCCCTGTCCTGTTCAATACTTTTCTCTACAAAATACGGTTTGATGACGAATAAAATGACACCGATGAAGAGTACGATGTTCACGGCTATCGCAATAAATAATTTTGTTTGAACACGCAGGCCGACCACCCTCCTTCTTCCAGCTACTTTATTATTGTAGAACAGGATATCGGCATTTCCTTTTTTTCGCATGAAAAAAAGGATGGGTTGACCCATCCTTCAAATAATCTGCGTGAACGCCCGTGACCCGATGTCCGTTCGGTGGAACGTCTCAGGTAAATCGAGTTGTGAAATCGCCGCATACACAGCCGTTTTCGCCTCAAGCAGTGTCGGCTTCGTCGCCGTCACAACAAGTAGACGACCTCCGCTCCCTACGACTTGATCACCCTTCTTTGTCGTGCCGGCATGGAAGACCAGCACATCTTTCGGAAGCGACTCAAATCCTGATAACACCTGGCCCGTGATCGGTCGGTCCGGATACCCTTCGGCCGCAATGACGACACCCATCGTATATCCATCGACCCATTCAATCAGATACGGTTCTTGACGAACGACCGCTTCAATCACGTCAAGGAGCGGCGATTTTAAGTTCGGTAGAATGACCTCCGTTTCCGGGTCACCGAAGCGTGCATTGAATTCGATGACTTTTGGTCCATTCGCAGTCAAGATGAGACCGGCGTACAAGAATCCTTCAAATGGAGTGCCTCGTTTGACCATCGTCTGCGCGAGTGGTTCTAATACGGTCTTCACCGATTCCTCATACACGTCCTTTGAAAGATGTGGCATCGGGCTATAAGCGCCCATACCACCCGTGTTCGGTCCCCTGTCGCCGTCATAGGCACGTTTATGATCTTGCGAGGTGATCATCGGAATGACACGCTCTCCCGAGACGAATGCCATGAGCGAAAATTCTTCCCCATCGAGGAACTCCTCGATGACGACTTGTGACTGTTGGCCAAATTTATCCGTCGTGAAAATATCACGTACGGCAGCTTCTGCCTCTTCGACCGTGAACGCAACCGTGACGCCTTTACCTGCAGCTAGTCCATCCGCCTTGACGACAAGTGGTGCACCGAGCTTCTCGATATAAGCAAGCGCCGATGCCGCATCCGTGAACGCCTCATATGCCGCTGTCGGAATTCCGGCTTCCATCATGACTTCTTTGGCGAATGCCTTGCTTCCCTCGAGTAAGGCAGCCGCTTTCGTCGGTCCAAAGATGTTCAGCCCTTTGTCGCGGAACGTATCCACGACTCCTGCCATGAGCGACGACTCCGGTCCGACAATCGTCCATTCGATCTCGTTCTCTTCTGCGAAATGGGCGAGCGCCTCCACGTCTGTTTCATGGATCGACACGCACGTCATCCCTTCCATGAAATCGTTGCCCGGTGCAACGAAGACGTGATGCCCATCTTGTTTCAACTTCCACGCGAGCGCATGCTCGCGTCCTCCTCGACCGATGACCAATACGTTCATGACGCAAACCCCTCTCAGTGTTTGAAATGTCTGACTGATGTGAACACCATCGTGATACCATGGCGATTTGCCGCTTCAATCGATTCGGCATCGCGAATCGACCCACCCGGTTGGATGATGGCCGTGATTCCCGCTGCCGCTGCCGCTTCGACCGTATCTGCCATCGGGAAGAAGGCATCACTTCCGAGAGCCGCGCCTGTCGCGCGTTCTCCGGCTTGTTCGAAAGCGATTTTTGCTGCACCGACGCGGTTCATCTGTCCGGCACCGATTCCAATCGTCGTCTCGTCTTTTGCGACGACAATCGCGTTCGATTTGACGTGCTTGACGACACGCCATGCAAGTTTCAAATCTTCCCATTCTGCTGCTGTCGGGCGACGATCCGTCACGATTTGGCATGAGGCATCATCGAGTGTCATGTCATCCCCGTCTTGTACGAGCAATCCTCCGGCGACAGCCGTAAGGCGCATGCCTGTCATCTGTCCCATATCTAACGTCAACAACCGAAGATTCTTTTTCTCTTTCAATCGGTCAAGTGCTGCCTCACTAAAGGATGGGGCAATGATAATCTCTAAAAAGATGTTGCGAAGGGCATCTGCCGTCTCAAGATCGACTTCACGGTTTAGGGCGACAATTCCACCAAAGATGGAGACCGGGTCGGCCGCATGGGCGCGTTCAAACGCTTGAGAAATCGTCCGTCCGACTGCAACGCCGCAAGGGTTCATGTGCTTGACGACGACTGCCGCCGGTTCAGTCAATTCACTGAGTGCTTCAAGGGCTGCATTCGTATCTTGAATGTTGTTATACGAGAGCTCTTTCCCGTGAAGCTGTGTCGCATTCGCTAGTGTCATCCCGTCATATAACGGTGTCTTATAAAACGCCGCTTGTTGGTGTGGGTTCTCTCCGTAACGAAGGTCTTGAACTTTTTCATACGTGACTGTCAACTGCTCTGGGAACGTTTCGCCGATTTGACGACCTAAGTAGTCGGCAATTAACGCGTCATAGGCAGCCGTATGTCGGAACGCTTTCGTCGCGAGACGTTGACGTGTTTCAAACGATGTACCGCCTCCACGTACTTCCTCAGCGACGAGTGTATAATCACTCGGGTCCACGACGACGGTGACACTCGCATGGTTTTTCGCAGCCGAACGCAACATGCTCGGTCCACCGATATCAATGTTTTCAATCGCTTCTTCGTATGTCGTATTTTCTTTCGCAATCGTCTCTTTGAACGGATACAGATTGACCACGACATAATCGATTGGTTCGATGTGATGATCTTTCATTTGTGCGACATGCGTATCAAGGTCGCGACGTCCGAGCAATCCCCCGTGAACGAGTGGGTGCAACGTTTTGACACGGCCGTCTAACATTTCAGGGAACGATGTCACTTCCGAAATGTTTTTGACTGGTAATCCTGCCTGTTGAAGCGCCGCCTCGGTCCCGCCTGTTGAGATGAGCTCGATGCCCGCCTCATTCAAGACGGTCGCGAGTTCGACAATTCCCGTTTTATCAGAAACACTTAATAATGCTCTCACTTGAAAACCTCCTGTTGATTCAACACTTGTTGTAATACGCGCGGATACAGTTGGTGCTCGATCGTCTGAATACGACGTGTCGCCTCGGTGCGGTCACACCCTTCAATCTCGACGGACGCCTGTGCGATGATCGGACCCGTGTCCATCCCCGCATCCACATAATGAACGGTTACACCACTCGTCGGTACGTTGGCGTCAAGCGCCTGTCCGATCGCGTCTTTACCCGGAAAAGCTGGTAAAAGCGATGGATGAATGTTTAGAATACGGTTCGGATATGCGGATAGTAACACATTTCCGATCAAGCGCATATACCCCGCCAACACGATATAGTCTACACGAAGCGTACGGAGAAGGACGAGAATTTCTTCCTCGAACTCTTCTTTTGACGCGTACGCCTTCGGTGTAAACGAAAAACTCGGAATCCCGTGACGCTCCGCTCGATCGAGAACAGCAGCTTCTGGTTTGTCCGTCACGAGCAACACACATTCAGCAGACAAATGACCATCGGTGATTGCTTGCCAAATCGCTTCGGCGTTACTTCCCGATCCTGACGCAAAGATAGCAAATCGTTTCATTGGTCCACTCCTGAGATCCGGATGCCTGGACGACTCTCGACTTTCCCGATTCGGTGCGCGGTCTCCCCGACACGTTCAAGCGCCGCTTCGACGAGTTCCACGTCTTCAGGACGTACCGTGATCATATAACCAATCCCCATATTGAATACGTTGAACATTTCTTGCTTCGAGATGTTCCCGACTTGTTCGAGCCAGTCGAATACAGGAAGACTCGGCCAACTCGAGGCATCGAACGTGATGCCGAGACCTTCTGGCAACATGCGAGGGACATTCTCATAGAAGCCACCACCTGTGATGTGCGCCATCCCTTGAACCTTCCCCGTCGAAATCGCCGCTTTCGCCGCTTCGGCATAAATCCGTGTCGGCAACAGCAAGGCGTTCCCGAGTGTCGTATCGAGCATCGCAATCTCATCCGTATAATGAAGACCTTGTGCTTCAACGATATGACGTACAAGCGAGAACCCATTCGAGTGGACGCCTGAAGATGCGAGTCCGAGCACGACGTCTCCATCCTGAATCGTCGAACCGTCGAGCAAGTTTTCTTTCTCCACGACACCGACCGCAAATCCAGCAATATCATATTCGCCATCCGGATACATCCCCGGCATTTCAGCGGTTTCGCCACCGACGAGGGCGCAGCCGGCTTGGACACATCCTTCCGCAACACCGGCGACGATTCGCTCAAGTTTAGCCGGTTCTGCTTTTCCGGTCGCAATATAGTCGAGGAAATAGAGCGGTTCTGCCCCATGCACGAGACAATCGTTGACGCACATGGCGACGCAGTCGATTCCAATCGTGTCATGCTGGTCGAGCGCGAACGCCAATTTCAGTTTCGTCCCGACCCCGTCGGTCCCGCTCACGAGAATCGGGTGTTTCATGTTCATCGAACCGAGATCAATCATCGCTCCGAAACTACCGAGTCCTGTCATCACTTCCGGACGCATTGTCCGAGCAACATGACGTTTCATACGGGATACGGCCTCGTACCCTGCTTCTAAATTCACACCCGCTTGTTCATAACGAACGCTCATTGCATTTCCCCCTTAAGCCTTTGTCTCTGTCACGAGTTCTGCAAGTTCAGTCGGATAAAGTCCCGTGAAGCATGCAGCACACTGCCCGCGTAGTGCTCCTTCAAATGGACGATCGATGGCTTCGACCGTTCCATCTAATGTGAGGAACGCTAGTGAATCGGCACCAATCTCTTCTCTGATTTCTTCAACGGATTTGGTTGCCGCAATTAACTCTTCCTTGGTCGATGTATCGATTCCGTAGTAACACGGATGTTTGATCGGTGGTGACGTGATGCGCACATGCACTTCCGTCGCGCCTGCCTCTCGGAGTAACGTGACGATTCGGCGACTCGTCGTTCCACGGACGATGGAATCATCGACCATGATGACGCGTTTCCCGTTTACGACACCGCGTAACGCTGACAACTTCATCTTCACGCCGCGCTCCCGTAATTCCTGGGACGGTTGAATGAACGTACGTCCGACGTAACGGTTTTTAATGAGTCCCATTTCGTATGGGATTCCGCTCGCCTCAGCGTAACCGATTGCCGCGGAAATACTTGAATCCGGCACACCTGTCACGACATCTGCTTCGACCGGTGCTTCTTCAAACATCTTTTTCCCCATGGCCTTACGTGCCGTATGCACGTTGATGCCATCGATGATAGAGTCCGGTCGTGAGAAGTAGATGTATTCCATTGAACACATGGCACGGACTGCCGCTTCACTGAATCGCTCCGACGTGATCCCTTCATTCGTGACCATGAGCAATTCTCCTGGTTCAACATCTCGTACGTACGTCGCCCCCACGACGTCAAACGCACACGTTTCCGAAGCGAACACGTAAGCCCCGTCTTCGGTTTGTCCAAGTGACAATGGACGTAACCCATGCACGTCGACACCGACGTACAGTGCATCTTCCGTCAAGAATAGGAAAGCGAATGCCCCTACGAGACGTGCCAAGCTGTCAGCGATTCGTTCTTTCAACGAATTGCCGCGACTTCGCTTGATGAGGTGAGCCACGACTTCCGTGTCGGACGTCGTCTGGAAGATCGCGCCTTCCGCTTCGAGCATATGTTTCAATTCGTTCGCATTCACGAGGTTTCCGTTATGCGCCATCGCCAAATCCCCAGTCAACGACTTGAAATGGAGCGGTTGAACGTTCTCTAACGTATTGCCGCCTGCCGTTGAGTAGCGGACATGCCCAATCGCATGATTCCCCGTGAGTGTGTCGAGTGACGTCTCATCGAACACCTCGGTAACGAGACCGAGTCCTCGTTTCGCATGGAGACGTTCTCCGTCTGCCGTGACGATCCCCGTTCCTTCTTGGCCACGGTGTTGCAAGCTGTGCAGTCCGTAATAGGCAAGGTGTGAGGCTTCGATGTGACCGAACACACCGAAGACGCCGCACTCCTCGTTCATGCCTCGGATGTCATATAACATGGAATAGCTCCTTCCCATACACGTTCCAACTCTTTCACGTCCATTTCAATCAAGCGGTCGCTTGCGCGAACGACAAGGGTCGGGGCTTCTGTCACTGTCCCGATTGCTGTCCCGTTCGTCATGCGCGCGAATGACTCGGCATATGCCTTGTCTACTGTCACGAGGAAACGTGACTGGGATTCACTAAATAGCGCCGTCACAAGGTCTGTGTCGATCGTCACGTCCATGCCGAACCCTGTTCCAAAGACCAGTTCCGATAACGCTGCCGCAAGACCACCTTCTGACACGTCGTGTGCTGCCGTGACCAGACCTTCACGGATGGCGTGAAGCAATACCTTCTGTGTCTGACGTTCTTCTTCAAGGTCGAGTGTCGGTGCATGACCGCTCACTTTTCCGTCTTGCAACATTTGAAGGGCACTTCCGCCAAATTCTGCTTTTGTCTCACCGAGTAAGAAGACGACGTCTCCCGCTTGTTTCGCAAACGATGTCGTAATATGTTCTGGTTTTTCGATGAGTCCGACCATTCCAACGACCGGTGTCGGGTAGATGGCTTGTCCGTTCGATTCGTTATACAGCGATACGTTCCCACCGATGACCGGCGTATCAAGCGTACGACATGCTTCTGCCATTCCTTCGACGGCTTGATCGAGTTGCCAGAACCCTTCCGGTTTATCCGGGCTCCCGAAATTGAGGCAGTCCGTCAAAGCGAGTGGTTCTGCACCACTTGCGACGATGTTTCGCGCCGCCTCCGCGACAGCGATGGCTCCACCGACACGTGGGTCGAGATAGACATATTTTGCGTTGCAGTCCGTCGTCATCGCGAGCGACTTCTCTGTCTCACGAATGCGAATGACTGCGGCATCACTACCCGGTGCGACGACTGTCGACGTTTGTACCATATGGTCATATTGCTCATACACCCAACGTTTCGAGGCGATGCTCGGCATCGCAAGGACGTCTTTCCATGTCGCCATCACATCTTCGACAACTGGTGTGACCGGCTCCATCGCTTGGAATGCTTCGTAATATGCCGGGACTTTAGACGGTTTATGATAGACAGGAGCGTCTTCGGCGAGTGCATCGACCGGTACTTCCGCCGCGACTTCACCTTGATGAACGAGACGAAGTACTTTTTCTTCAATGACTTCTCCGACTTTGACTGCATGAAGTCCCCACTTCGTGACGATTGCTTCGATTTCGTCTTCATGTCCAGCTTTGACGACGAGAAGCATCCGCTCTTGCGATTCCGATAGCATCATCTCGTAAGGTGTCATGCCTGTCTCACGTTGTGGGACGAGGTCTAGATTCATCTCGATTCCCATACCTGCTTTCGATGCCATCTCTGCTGACGATGACGTCAATCCGGCTGCGCCCATGTCTTGAATCCCGACGAGCGCCGGGTGCTTGATGACTTCGAGACACGCTTCGATCAAGAGCTTCTCCATGAACGGGTCCCCGACTTGGACGGCTGGACGTTTCTCGTCCGCGTCTTCCCCGAGTTCTTCAGAAGCGAACGTGGCACCATGGATTCCGTCACGTCCTGTCGTTGCTCCGACGTACATGACCGAGTTCCCGACACCTTCCGCGATTCCTTTTTGAATGTCTTCATGACGGATGAAGCCGACGCACATTGCGTTGACGAGTGGGTTTCCTGAGTAAGCCGGGTCAAAGGCGACTTCCCCACCGACAGTCGGGATGCCGACACAGTTCCCGTATCCAGCGATGCCGGATACGACATGACCGAATAAATGTTTCACACGTGATTCGTTCAAATCTCCGAAACGGAGTGAGTTCAATAAAGCAATCGGACGGGCGCCCATCGAGAAGATGTCACGGATGATTCCGCCCACCCCAGTCGCCGCTCCTTGATAAGGCTCGATCGCGGATGGATGGTTATGACTCTCGATTTTGAAGGCGACGGCTTGGCCGTCTCCGATGTCGACGATTCCAGCCCCTTCTCCTGGTCCTTGTAAGACGTGCTTGCCGGTTGTCGGAAACTTCCGGAGCACAGGTTTCGAGTTTTTGTACGAACAGTGTTCAGACCACATGACCGAGAAGAGACCGATCTCTGTATAATTCGGTTCCCGGCCAAGCAGTGAGACGACGAGCGCGTATTCGTCGTCCGATAATCCCATCGTGGCATAGATCCGTTCATCACGGATTTGTGTAGCTGTCGGTTCAGTTGTAAGTAACATGTCGTGCCCCCCATTTTACGATTGACGTGAATAACCGTTTACCGTCTTCCCCACCGAGCAACGCTTCGACCGCACGCTCCGGGTGTGGCATCATGCCGAGTACGTTTCCTGCCTCGTTCGTGATGCCGGCGATGTTTTCGACCGATCCGTTCGGGTTCTCTTTATAGGTGAACGCAATCTGGCCATTTGCCTTCAATGCCGCAAGTGTCGCATCGTCACAGTAGTAGTTGCCCTCACCGTGTGCGATTGGCACGCGAATCGTTTCCTGTGCCGCGTACTCACTTGTGAACATCGTCTCGTTGTTTTCGACGACAAGGTCGACGGTCTTACACATGAATTTCAAATCGCGGTTTCGCATCAATACGCCTGGAAGGAGTCCCGCTTCGACGAGCACTTGGAATCCGTTACATACCCCGAGTACCGGGCGTCCTTCTTCCGCGAAACGCTTCACTTCAGCCATGATTGGTGAAAACTGGGCGATTGACCCGCAGCGCAAGTAGTCTCCGTATGAGAAACCGCCTGGTAAGAGGACCCCATCGAATCCTTCAAGTGAGGTCTCTGTATGAAACACGTATTCCGCTTCTTCCCCGAGCACATCTTTTACCGCGTGGTACATGTCGAGGTCACAGTTTGATCCTGGAAAGACGATGACCGCAAACTTCATGCGAGTACCCCCATCTCGATTTCATAATTCTCAATGACCGTATTGACGAGTAACTTTTCACACATCTCTTTGACCATGTTTTCTGTCGTGTCGTCCGCTACTTGAAGCTCGATCACTTTCCCGATACGCACCGATTCAACTCCAGCGAATCCGAGATGTTCGAGCCCGCCTTTTACGGCAACTCCTTGTGGGTCGAGTACACTTTCACGTAATGTCACATACACGTTTACTTTTTTCATTGTCCGTTTCCCCCTATGCGTGTTAACAATTGTCCATACGTCTCAGTCAAAGAACCTAAATCGCGACGGAATACATCTTTATCAAGCTTTTGTTTCGTTTCTTTGTCCCAAAGGCGGCACGTATCCGGTGAGATTTCATCCGCCAAGATGATCGTCCCATCCACTTTTCCAAACTCTAGTTTGAAATCGATCACGTCGATGCCGTGTTGACCAAAGAAATCGAGCAAGACATCGTTTACCCAAAGCCCGAGTTGTCGCAATGTTTCGACTTCTTTGTGTGTAGCAACTTGCAATAATCGGATATGATCCTCCGTGAGGAGTGGGTCCCCAAGCGCGTCGTCCTTATAATAAAACTCGACAATCGGTGCGAGGAGCGGTGTTCCCTCTTCCCAACCGAGACGTTTCGCTAGACTACCGGCCGCGACGTTGCGGACGACCACTTCTAACGGGATGATGTCGACACAGCGGACCAACTGTTCTCGCTCTGAGATTCGTTTGATAAAGTGCGTCGGAATCTTGTTGTCATGCATCAATTCGAACAACTGGGTCGTGATGGCGTTGTTTAAAATCCCCTTCCCATCAATCGACTCTTTCTTCTCTCCATTGAATGCTGTCGCATCGTCTTTATAGTACACACGAAGCACACCCGCTTCTTCTGTCTCAAATAACGCCTTCGCCTTGCCCTCATAAATTGCTTTCATCTGAACCGTTCCCCCTTAAAAGTGAGAGGGGCTTGTCGCCCCTCAACGATTACAAACCACAGCGTTCAAAAATCGTATCGACACGGCGTACGTGATAACGCGGGTCGAACAACTCATCGAGCTCTTCACTCGTAAAGAGTGCGCCCATCTCTTTGTCCTCTTCAATCAATGTACGGAACATCGTCTCTTCTTCCCATGCCTGCATCGCTTTCGGTTGAACCGCGTCGTATGCTGCTTCACGTGACCAGCCCTTCTCGATGAGACCGAGTAAGATCCGTTGCGAGAAGATGATCCCGAACGTACGGTCCATATTGCGGCGCATGTTGTCCGGGAAGACCGTCAAGTTCTTCACGATGTTACCGAAACGGTTCAACATGTAGTTGAGGAGAATCGTCGCATCCGGAATGATGATTCGTTCTGCTGATGAGTGCGAGATGTCACGTTCATGCCAGAGTGGGACATTCTCGTATGCTGTCATCATATGACCGCGAATGACGCGTGCAAGACCCGTCATATTTTCAGAACCGATTGGATTACGTTTATGCGGCATCGCAGAAGACCCTTTTTGTCCTTTCGCAAAGAACTCTTCCACTTCGCGTGTCTCTGTTTTTTGAAGTCCACGAATCTCGGTTGCCATCTTTTCAATCGATGTGGCAATCAATGCGAGTGTTGACATGTACTCGGCATGACGGTCACGTTGGAGTGTCTGTGTCGAAATCGGTGCAGCTTGGATACCGAGCTTGTCACAGACGTATGACTCGATGAACGGGTCGATATTCGCAAACGTCCCAACCGCTCCGCTCATCTTCCCGAATTCAATCGTTTCGCGAGCTGCCATGAAGCGTTTTTTGTTTCGTTTCATCTCTTCATACCAGAGGGCGAGCTTCAGACCGAACGTGGTCGGTTCCGCGTGAACGCCATGGGTACGTCCCATCATGATGTCATACTTATGTGCCTTCGCTTTTTCTGCGAGAATACCGATGAAGCGATCTAAATCGGCTTCTAAAAGATCATTCGCCTGTTTGATTAAGTACGAGAGTGCCGTGTCGACGACATCCGTCGACGTCAATCCGTAATGTACCCACTTTTTCTCTTCTCCGAGTGTCTCGGAAACGGCACGAGTGAACGCAATCACATCATGACGTGTCTCTTGTTCAATCTCTAGAATGCGATCAACATCGAACGATGCCTTGTCCCAAAGAACTTGTACATCTTCTTTCGGGATGATACCGAGTTCACTCCAAGCCTCACAGGCATAAAGTTCAACTTTTAACCAAGCCTCGAATTTGTTTTGATCAGTCCAAATGTTTGCCATCTCTGGGCGGGTGTAGCGTGAAATCATAAAACGGTCTCCTTCCAAATTGCCAGTTGTTCGATGGTATGAAGCGCTTCTTCGACCGTGTCACCAAGGACGTTCAAATGTCCCATTTTGCGACCTGTCTTCGCTTCATCTTTTCCATACAGATGTAGTTTAACATTCGATGGCAATGCTTTGACATGAAGTCGTGGCATATGCTCGCCGAGAAGGTTGACCATGACGACAGGCGATGTCAATCTCGTCCGTCCAAGGCGCATCCCGGTCACGGCTCGAATGTGTTGTTCAAATTGTGAGGTTTCACAAGCGTCAATCGTGTAGTGCCCGGAGTTGTGCGGACGCGGCGCAAGCTCATTCACATATAGACGGCCATCCGCCATGACGAACAGCTCGACAGCGAGCGTTCCCATTAAGCCGATATGGTCTGCAAGCTGGAGAGCGAGGTGTCTTGCATCCTCTTGAATCTCATTTGATACGCGAGCCGGTACAATCGATAAATGTAGGATGTTGTTGTGATGAATGTTTTCACTGATTGGGAATGTCGACGTTTCGTCATACCCTCTCGTCACAATGACTGAAATTTCTTTTTCAAATGGCAACCAAGCTTCGGCGACATATTCCTGCTCGACAAAATGTTCAACGAATGTCTGAAGGTCATGTTCCGACCGAATGACCGTCTGCCCTTTCCCGTCATAACCGAAGCGACACGTTTTGATGACAAATGGTAAGCCGAGCTTCTCATATGCCTGCCGTACATCTCGAACCGTACGTACCGAAACATACTGTGCGACACGTAGTCCTGCTGATTCAATCATCTGTTTCTCTAAAATTCGATGTTGCGTCGCCTTCAATACGTCCATACCTTGTGGACATTTTTCTTCGATGGCTGCAATCATTTCCGTATCGATGTTCTCAAATTCATAAGTCACAACGTCTGAACGAGCAGCGAGTTCTTTTGCGGCATTCACATCATTAAATGAGGCAACAATTGAATCTGCCACTTGAGCAGTCGGTGCATCTGGGTTTGGATCGAGACAAAGTGTCGTGTATCCCATTGCACTCGCACTAAGAGACATCATCCGGCCAAGTTGTCCTCCACCTAAAATTCCGATTCTCATCAGACCAACTCCTCCGTTCCTCGAATCGCCATCTCTTGTTTCTTCTCACGAAATGCATCAAGTCGATTTGTAATGTCTGTGGAGTGGATGCTGAGGATTTGAGCAGCCAATAACCCTGCATTCGTTGCTCCCGCTTTTCCGATGGCAACAGTTGCTACTGGAACTCCTGCAGGCATCTGAACAATGGAGAGTAGCGAATCCATTCCATTGAGTGCTTTCGACTGTACCGGGACACCGATGACAGGAAGTGTTGTTTTCGCAGCGACCATTCCAGGAAGGTGGGCTGCCCCACCAGCACCCGCAACGATCACTTGGATGCCTCTGCTTCGTGCCTCTTCAGCATATTCGAACATAAGGTCTGGTGTACGGTGAGCTGATACGACTTGTTTTTCATATGGAATCTGTAATTCATCCAACACGTCACATGTATGTTTCATCGTCTCCCAATCAGATGAACTTCCCATGATTACTCCAACTGCTACGTTCATTCCCAATGTCCCCCTTACAAAAAGAAATCCCTAAACCGACAATCAGTTTAGGGTATAGGCATGACAAATACACGTCCGCTACACCCCATAGTCTGATCAGAATCGGTGATCAGGTAGAAACTTGCAAGCCATTTCCTTGCGATTATATGGAGCACTATTTATTTTTCTTATCTCACACGCCTATCGTACCTTGTCCTTTGAAAACATGTCAATAAACTGCGAACATTTTAATTGTCTGAATATTTATCGTTCGCTTTTTAGACATTATCAGCATAATCATCTTCGGTAATGTATGCTATTGAAAAGGGGGAGTTAGATGAGTTACATCGCAAGTTTACGGGAAGTGATTGGGAATCGTCCGATTATCAGTGTGGGAGCAACCATTTTGGTCATCAATCAAAAGAAAGAGGTACTGATGCAATTCCGATCGGATACACTTGACTGGGGATTACCAGGAGGATCGATGGAACTCGGAGAAACATTGGAAGAAGTCGCTGCAAGAGAAGTGAACTACTCGCCACTTATTTGCTTCGCAAATTGAAGTGGGAGCTTCTTGGGAAGACCGTACTTTTATTAGCCACGATTGTTTACCAAGCTCGTCGGGTGGTTCCCACCCTGAAGGAATTCGTTTTAGTTTGCCAACATCAACAGGTTGATGCTCGCGTTCATGTCACGGTCATGATGCGCGCCACAGGCACATGTCCATTCACGGACATCCATCGTCTTCCTCTGACCTTTCTCGCCACAAGAAGAACAGATCTGCGTAGATGCGAACCATTGATCCGCCTTGATGAGCGTCCGTCCGTAGAAGTTTGACTTGTACTCGAGTTGACGGACGAACTCGTACCAACTGACGTCCCCGATGGACTTGGCGAGCTTATGGTTTTGCATCATGTCCTTCGACTTCAATGTCTCCACGACGATGACTTGGTTCTCGTCAACGATCCGTCTCGACAGTTTGTGAAGGAAGTCCTTGCGTTGGTTGGCGATCTTCTCATGTCTCTTGGCGAGGATCAGCCTGGCCTTCTCTCGGTTCCGGCTCCCGGCCATCTTGCGTGACAGCGCGCGTTGTGCCTTCTTGACCTTCGCTTCGGATTTCCGGAGGAGTCGGGGGTTGTCGATCTTCTCCGAGACCATCGCGTCGTTCGTCATGACGGCGAAGTGCTCCAGGCCGAGATCAATCCCGACCTTGCTCTTGACTGGGATCCACTTTTCCTCATCTTGATTGACGAGGATGGAGATGAAGAACTTGCCCGTCCTCGTCATCGAGACCGTCGCCGACTTAATGATTCCATCGAACGGACGATGTTGTGTGAACTTCACGAAGCCGATTTTAGGAAGTCTCACCTTGCCGTCCTCGATGCGGATCGTGCCGTGCTGGTTGTTCGTCGTGTAGGACGCGCGCGACCGCCGTCTCGATTTGAACACCGGGAAGCCGCCCGTCCCGGCGAAGAACTTCGCGAACGCGGCGTCGAGGTTCAGCTTCGCGTTCGCGAGCGCGAGGCTGTCCGCCTCGGCGAGAAACGGGAACAGGGGCTTGTAGGAGGCGGGTGTCGCCGGTTTCCGTCTCGTCCCGTTCCCCGCCTTCGCCTCCTCGCGGATGGTGATGCGGTCCTCGAGCAGCTTATTGTAGATGAACCGTGCGCAGCCGATCGTCTTGATGAGGAACTCTTCCTGTGCCGGCGTCGGGTGGAGCCTATATTTATAGCCTTTCAGCATGTTCGTCCCTCCTCCCCTACGAAGATCGTGATGTGTCCTCCTCATCCGATACCCGCGGAGGGAGAGGAAGAATCTGACGGAATCCCGAACCTTTGTTCGTCACATCTGTCACAGGAGGAGAAGACTATTGGATTGGGCGATTCATCCCCCACCTACGCGGGCTACGGCCCGAGGCGCTTAGAGGAGGGAGAATTCTCGCCTGATTTAGTTAAAGACATAAAAAAGCCGTCACGCAGATTGTGTGACGGCTTGGCATTAGGATTCTTTAGAGACGCATTCAAATAAAATCGATTGATGGGAATGGACAGGTTCATCTTTGGCTCCCGTTTGCTCAAAGACGGGCTTTTCAATACGGCGTATAGGACGATAACCCATTTCATTGATTCGATCTAAACATTCACTGACCGTTTCATTTGGTTCGACATATACTTTGATCTTCTTAGCCATTGCTTCTTACGTCCTCTCTTCCACTAAGCTGAATCGATGATATGAAAAAACGGCGGCCCTTGAGCGAATGCTCCAGAACCACCGTTTGCCTGGCAACGTCCTATCCTCACAGGGGGAGATCCCCCAACTACTTTCGGCGCTGAGACGCTTAACTTCCGTGTTCGGCATGGGAACGGGTGTGGCCGTCTCGCTATCGCCACCAGACTTTAGGGCTTGTTCCCTGAAAACTGAGGATTCATCAACACAAACCATAGACTAGATCAAAGCCTCGACCGATTAGTATCATTCAGCTCCACGTGTCGCCACGCTTCCACCCATGACCTATCTACCTCATCGTCTCTGAGGGGTCTTTCTTGATTGCTCAAAGGGAAATCTCATCTCGGAGGGGGCTTCATGCTTAGATGCTTTCAGCACTTATCCCGTCCGCACGTAGCTACCCAGCGGTGCTCCTGGCGGAACAACTGGTACACCAGCGGTGCGTCCATCCCGGTCCTCTCGTACTAAGGACAGCTCTCCTCAAATTTCCTGCGCCCACGACGGATAGGGACCGAACTGTCTCACGACGTTCTGAACCCAGCTCGCGTACCGCTTTAATGGGCGAACAGCCCAACCCTTGGGACCTACTCCAGCCCCAGGATGCGATGAGCCGACATCGAGGTGCCAAACCTCCCCGTCGATGTGGACTCTTGGGGGAGATCAGCCTGTTATCCCCAGGGTAGCTTTTATCCGTTGAGCGATGGCCCTTCCATGCGGAACCACCGGATCACTAAGCCCGACTTTCGTCCCTGCTCGACTTGTAGGTCTCGCAGTCAAGCTCCCTTCTGCCTTTGCACTCTTCGAATGATTTCCAACCATTCTGAGGGAACCTTTGGGCGCCTCCGTTACTGTTTAGGAGGCGACCGCCCCAGTCAAACTACCCGCCTGACACGGTCCTCCAGCCGGATCACGGCTGCGAGTTAGAGACTCTA